>JAISAZ010000044.1 GCA_031266435.1 Accumulibacter sp. | reverse complement strand
TACAACAGTGTTTCGGGAGGCAAGGTCAAAGGCAGAGGAGACACCGGATACAAGGGAATCGGTGTTCTCGCGCATTATGTCCTCTCCAACGGAATGAACCTCGAAGCCTCGGCACGTACTGGACGTGTCGACACCGACTACCGATCGGACGACTTGAGGGACGCGAACGGTACCCGCGCCAGATACGACGCAAAGAGCGGCTACACAAGCGCACACGTCGGAGTCGGAAAGGACTGGACGCTGAACACGCAGAACAAACTCGAAACATACCTGAAAGGCATCTGGACGCGGCAAGCGAGCGACAAGGTACGCTTATCGACAGGCGACCGCGTCGAATTCGACGCAATCGACTCGAAGCGACTCAGAATCGGCGCGCGGCTCACGCACGCGGTCAGTAGCAGTGTCAAAGCCTACGCGGGACTAGCGTTCGACCGGGAATTCGACGGCGAAGCCAGAGCGACGACGAACGGACATCAAATCGACGCCCCGAAGCTCAAGGGCAATACCGGGATCGGAGAAATCGGCATCACGTCGACCCCAAGTGCCGGCAAACCGCTCTTCCTCGACTTTGGAATCCAGGGCTACGCGGGGAAGAGAGAAGGGGTTACGGGAAGCCTCAGGGTGAATTACTTTTTCTGACACCAGGAGACAGGAGACAGAGGACAGGAGACAGATGAAAACCGATCGGTATTTCGTTGATCATCTCCGGCGGCAACGCCGCCGCAAATTGATCTGATTCCTGTCTCCTGATTCCTGATACCTGATGGGCACGGCGCGCCGTGCCCCTACGCGCTGTCATACCTTCGCGCGCCAATGGGTCCGCTTTCGCGGGAATAATGCCGAATCCTGTTATGGCTTGCGCTTCGCGCAAGCGAGATGTTGGGCTTCACATTCGTTCAGCCCAACCTATACCTGGTGGGGTTTCGTCACTCCGGCGGCAACGCCGCCGCTGACCGATCTGATCCCTGTCTCCTGATTCCTGATACCTGAAGGGCACGGCACGCCGTGCCCCAACAATCCATCTGATTCCTGATCCCTGTCATCTGATACCTGACCCCTGAACCGGCAATACGATTCGCGTAATCACGGGGAGGTGGTCGGATTGCAAATTGGGGCCGGCTTCGCGGGTTTCGACGGTCAGCGAGGGGCTGACGAGCGTCAGGTCGATCGGGACTCCGAGAAAGTCGGCGTAGCCCGCGAAGGGCGCGGGCCAGGTGCTCAGCGTTCCGTGTCCGCGCTGGGCGTCTTCGAGGCCGGTCTGCGCGAGGAAGGCGCGCAGTTTGGGCGACCAGGGCGTCGCGTTGAAGTCGCCGAAAACGACGGTCGGCGTGTCGGGCTTCAAATATTTCGCCAGACTTTCCAGGAACTCGTCGCGTATCTGTGCGCCGATTTTTCTGGTCGGCGGCGGTGGATGGATCCCGACGAGGCGCAAGGGGCCGGCGGGTGTGCTGAGTACCGCATCGATCGCCGGGAAGATTGAGTCGATGTCGTCGAGGAATCGCGCTTTTACGAAGGGGTGACGGCTGATCAGCGCGATTCCGAAGGCACCGTCCGAGAAGCGCTCGATGTGGTAGGGGAATTCGGCGGAAAACGTCTTGATGACGTTCTCGAAGTGCGCGTCGGCTTCGAGCAGGAGGACGGCGTCGATGTCTTTGGCGTACGAGGCGAGCCATTGGGTCAGCGGCTCGGTCTTTCGCAGGGCGTTGAACTGCAAGAGCGTCAGCCGGTTTTTCGGCGGAATCGCTTCCGCCACCGTCGGGGCGGGGAGCCACGACGGGGCGATGGGGAGCCACACCAGGATCGTTGCCACGAGCGAGAGGGCGGCCCAACGCCAGTGTCGCGCGTGGAAGAGGAGCAGCGTCAGGAAAAGGAGCGCGATCGCGTATTGAAAAAATGCGTGCGAGAAGAGTTCGGGTATCCAGTGCCAGCCCCCCGTCCATCCGACCAAGGCAGCCGCCGCGATCAGTGCCACGCGGCGCGGCGCGTAACGGATCGCGTAGTCGTTCAGCGCCGCACGGAATTTCATCGTGAAGCTTTTTTCGCCCCCCGGCACGCTCTCCGAGCCTTGTGATTCCTTTTCCAAATCGTTCATATCGAGAAAACGCGCCGAAAACCGTACTATATATCAGGGATCAGGGATCAGGAATCAGGGATCAGATGAAAACCGATCGGTGTTTCAACGATCTTTCTCCGGAGGCAACGCCGCCGCTTGCTGATCTGATCCCTGACATCTGATTCCTGATACCTGACCCCCTCCGTGGTAAAATCCATCGTTTGGGGTGCGCGGAAAGGGCGGCGAGGGGTGCTTTCGCCGCCGTGAAGACACGCGTCTTGCGGCGCCCGACGATCATGACTGGAACACGCTGTGGAAATTTTCGCTAACGAAATCCTGCCCGTCAGTCTCGAAGACGAGATGCGCCGCTCCTACCTCGATTACGCGATGAGCGTGATCGTCGGTCGGGCGCTCCCGGACGCGCGCGACGGCTTGAAGCCCGTGCATCGTCGCGTGCTTTACGCGATGCACGAGCTTGGGAACGACTGGAACAAGGCTTACAAGAAGTCGGCGCGCGTCGTCGGCGACGTGATCGGCAAGTACCACCCGCACGGCGACGTCGCGGTTTATGACACGATCGTCCGAATGGCGCAGGATTTTTCCTTGCGCTATATGCTTGTCGACGGGCAGGGCAATTTCGGGTCGGTCGACGGCGACAGCGCGGCGGCGATGCGTTATACCGAAGTCCGCATGGCGCGGATCGGTCACGAGATGCTCGCCGACATCGATAAGGAGACCGTCGATTTCGTTCCGAATTACGACGGCGCCGAGCACGAGCCGCTGATCCTGCCGACGCGGCTTCCGAACCTTTTGATCAACGGCTCGACCGGGATCGCCGTCGGGATGGCGACGAATATCCCGCCGCACAATCTGGGCGAGGTCATCGACGCGTGCCTCGCGCTTCTGCGGGACCCGGAAGTGTCCGTCGACGACCTGATCGACTTCGTTCCGGCGCCCGATTTTCCGACTTCGGGAATCATTTACGGCGTCGCGGGCGCGCGCGAGGCTTATCGGACCGGGCGGGGCCGCGTCGTGATGCGCGCGCGGGCGCACTTTGAGGAGATCAAGGGCGCCAACGGCCGTCAGGCGATCATCGTCGACGAATTGCCGTATCAGGTGAATAAGCGAACCCTGCTCGAAAAGATCGGCGAACTCGTCAACGACAAGAAGATCGACGGGATTTCCGACCTGCGCGACGAGTCGGACAAGTCCGGGATGCGTATCGTCATCGAACTCAAGCGCGCCGAGGTGCCCGATGTCGTTCTGAACTGTCTGTACAAGCAAACGCAGCTCCAGGACAGTTTCGGGATGAATATGGTCGCGCTCGTCGACGGGCAGCCGCGGCTTCTGAACCTGAAGCAGATTCTCGAATGTTTTCTTTCGCACCGGCGCGAGGTCGTCACGCGGCGCGTCACCTTCGAACTGAGGAAGGCGCGCGATCGCGCGCATATCCAGGAAGGGCTCGCGGTCGCGCTCGACAACGTCGACGAAATCATCGCGCTGATCAAGGCTTCGCCGACGCCCGCCGACGCGCGGCGCGCCCTGATGGGGCGGCTCTGGCAATCCGCGACGGTCGCCGAAATGCTACGGCGCGCGTCGCTCGACATGACGCGCCCCGAAGGTCTGGAGATCGAATACGGTCTTTCGAAGAACGGCTATCTGTTGTCCGAGACGCAGGCGCAGGCGATTCTCGACCTCCGCCTGCAACGCCTGACGGGGATGGAGCGCGACAGGATCATCGCCGATTTTTCGGAACTTCTGGATCGGATCGCCGACCTTGCGGATATTCTGGCGCGTCCCGAGCGCATCAGCGCGATCATCGCCGACGAGCTTTCGGACATCCGCGCGCGTTACGGCGACGCGCGCCGTTCCGAGATCGTCATTGACGCGCAGGACCTCGGCATTGAGGATTTCATCACGCCGCAGGATATGGTCGTAACGCTTTCGCATACGGGCTACATCAAGGCGCAGCCGCTCAGCGACTACCGCGCCCAGCGCCGGGGCGGGCGCGGCAAGCAGGCGACTTCGATGAAGGACGACGATTTCATCGACCAGCTCTTCATCGCCAACACGCACGACTACATCCTGTGTTTTTCGAACCGGGGCCGCCTCTACTGGCTGAAGGTCTACGAGGCGCCGCAGGGCGCGCGCACGGGGCGCGGTCGTCCGATCGTCAATTTGTTCCCGCTCGAAGAGGGCGAGAAGATCAACACCGTTCTCCCGGTTCGGGAATTCACCGAAGACCTTTATATCTTCATGTGCACGTCGCAGGGCATGGTCAAGAAGACGCTGCTCTCCGAATTTTCCAATCCGCGCAAGGCGGGGATCATCGCCGTCGCGCTCGACGACGGCGACTTTTTGATCGGCGCGCGCATCACGAACGGCTCGCAGGACGTCGTCCTCGTTTCCGACGCGGGCAAGGCCGTCTGGTTCGACGAGGAGGACGTGCGCCCGATGGGGCGAAAGACGCGCGGTGTCGTCGGGATGCGGCTCGGCGAGGGGCAGCAGGTGCTCTCCCTGCTCGTCGCGGAGAACCACCAGGAGACAGTGCTTGTCGCGACCGAAAACGGCTACGGCAAGCGGACCGTCCTCGCGGATTTCCGCCACAGCCGGCGCGGAACGCAGGGTGTCATTGCGATCGCGGCGAGCGAGCGCAACGGCAAGGTCGTCGCGGCGCACCTCGTCAAGGACGAGGACGAGATCATGCTGATCACGACGGGCGGGGTGCTGATCCGTACGCGCGTGCGCGAAATCCGCGAGTTGGGGCGCGCGACGCAGGGCGTTACGCTGATCGCGCTCTCCGAAGGCGAAAAGCTTGCGGGGCTTGAGAAGGTCGCCGAAACCGAAGAAGACGAACTCGGCGCCGGAGGCGATGGGAGCGCAGGGAGCGTAGGGAGCGCGGGAAACGCCGAGGGCGGCGGGAATGAAGGGAGCATCGGCTAGCGGCATGGAGTTCGGAGTCGTGATGAAAACGGACGTATTCGGAGCGCGCGCATTCGTTGATGAGCGCGGCGCGCGGCGAGGGAAAATGTCATGAGCAAGGAACGCAAGGACGCCGGGGAAGCCAAAGACTTCCAGGAAAAACTCACCGGCGCGCGGACCGAAATCGACGAGATCGACGAGCGGATTCTCGACCTCCTGAGCCGCCGTGCGCGCTGCGCGCAGGAGATTGGCAGGATGAAGGCGGCGTTTGGGGCGGGCGGCGCCGTTTATCGCCCCGAACGCGAAGCGCAGGTATTGCGCCGCGTCCGCGAGGGCAATCCGGGGCCGCTTTCGAACGAGCACGTCGTCGGATTTTTCCGCGAGATCATGTCGGCGTGCCGTTCGCTCGAAAGCGTGCCGAACGTTTCTTTCCTCGGCCCGCTCGGTACGTTCTCGGAGCGCGCGGCGACGCAACACTTCGGGCGCGCGGCGCGCCTTTTGCCGCAGCTTTCGACCGACGCGATTTTCCAGGAAGTCGAAGCCGAACGCGCCGATTACGGCGTCGTCCCGATCGAAAATTCGACCGAGGGCGCGATCGGACGGACGATGGACCTTTTGATGTCGACGACGCTCAAGATTTGCGGCGAGGTCGTCCTGCGGATTCATCAGCACCTCCTTTCGAACGAGGCGTCGCTCTCCGGAATCACGAAGGTCTATTCGCACCCGCAGTCGCTCGCGCAGTGCCACGAATGGCTCTCGCGCACGCTCCCCGACGCGCAGAAAATACCGATGGGGAGCAACGCGCAGGCCGCGCAGGCCGCCGCCGCGGAGGCGGGTTCCGCGGCGATCGCCGGCGACGCCGCCGGCAAGCGCTATAAACTGTCGAAGCTGGCGGACTGCATCGAGGATGAACCGAACAATACGACGCGCTTCGTCGTTGTCGGCAGGGAGCAAAACGTCGGTCCGTCGGGGCGCGACAAGACCTCGCTGATCATGTCGACGCCCAACCGCACAGGCTCGCTCGTTTACCTGCTCGCACCGATCTCGGAATCCGGCGCGTCGATGACGCGGCTCGAATCGCGTCCGGCGCGTCATACGCTTTGGGAATACGTTTTCTTCGTCGACGTCGAAGGGCACCGCGACGACGCGCACGTCAAACGCGCGCTCGCCGAACTCGAACGCCGCGCGGCGTATCTCAAGATTCTCGGCTCCTACCCGGTCGCCGCTTTGTAATTCATTTTTTCGAGGATATTCTCATGGCAATTTACGACCAATCCCTCTCCAACGTCCGCGCGATCTCGCCGTATCTGCCGGGAAAGCCGATTACGATGCTCGCGCGCGAAATGGGCATCCCCGTCGAAAACATCGTCAAGCTCGCGTCGAATGAAAACCCCTTTGGCATGAGTCCGAAAGCGCGCGCCGCGATCGAGGCGGCTCTGGGGGGGCTTGAACGTTACCCGGACGACTTCGAACTCAAGGCCGCGCTCGCTTCGCGCACGGGCTTGGGCGTCGATCGCATCGTCCTCGGCAACGGTTCGAACGACATTCTCGACATCGCCGCGCGCGTTTTCCTCGCGCACGGGCGCTCGGCGGTCTTTTCGCGCCACGCCTTCGCCGTCTATCCGCTGGCGACGATCACCGCCGGCGCGGAACCGATCGTCGCCCCCGCGAAGGACTACGGTCACGACCTCGAAGCGATGCTCGCCGCGATCCGCCCGGATACGCGCGTCGTCTGGATCGCCAACCCGAACAACCCGACCGGAACCTTTTTGACGCGCCGGGAGATCGGGAGTTTCCTCGCGCGTGTCCCTGCCGACGTTGCCGTCGTCCTCGACGAGGCGTACAACGACTACATCCCGTCGTCTGATCGCTTCGATTCGCTCGAATGGCTCGGCGACTTTCCGAACCTCATCGTCTCGCGCACCTTCTCGAAGATTTACGGGATGGCGGGTCTGCGCGTCGGTTACGGGATGGCTTCGCCCGAAATCGCCGACTTGATGAACCGCGTTCGCCAACCGTTCAATTGCAACAACCTCGCGCTCGCGGGCGCGATCGCGGCGCTTGACGACGCGGCCTTCATCGAAAAAAGCTACACGCTCAACCTCGCGGGGAAAGAACAGATCGAAGAAGCGCTGAAGAAGCTCGGCCTTGCCTGCATCCCGTCTTACGGCAATTTCGTCGCGCTCAAAGTCGGCGACGCGAAGACCGTCAACGAAAAACTCCTCAAACAGGGCGTGATCGTCCGTCCGGTCGCCGGCTACGGTATGCCGGAATGGCTGCGCGTGACGATCGGCAGCGAGTACGAAAACAAGCGCTTCATCGACGCGCTCGAAAAGGCGCTTGGGTGAGCGGTTCGCCCGAATTCGGCCGCGTCGTCGTCTTCGGCGTCGGGCTGATCGGCGGGTCTTTCGCGCTCGCGTTGAAAGCGGCGGGGCAGGCCGGTGAAATCGTCGGATTCGGGCGCACCCTCGCCGCGCTGAAGCGCGCGGCCGATCTTGGAGTCATCGACCGGATCGGCGTCAACGCGGGTCAGGAAGTCGCCGACGCCGACCTCGTGCTCCTGGCGACGCCCGTCGGAGGAGTTTCGGCGATCCTCGCGCGCATCGCGCCCTACCTGAGCGATGACATCGTTATCACCGACGGCGGCAGCACGAAGGGCGACATCGTCGCCGCGGCGCGCGAACACCTGGGCGAAAACGTCGCGCGCTTCGTCCCGGCGCACCCGATCGCCGGCGCGGAAAACAGCGGCGTTACCGCCGCGCGCGCCGACCTCTTTCGCGGCAAACGGCTCGTCCTGACGCCGCTACCGGAAAATCCCGCGCTCGCCGTCGAGAAGGTGCGTTCGGCGTGGGCGTGGTGCGGCGCGGATATTTGCGAACTGACGCCCGATCGACACGACCGCGTTTTTGCCGCCGTCAGCCATCTGCCGCACCTCCTCGCGTTCGCGCTCGTCTCCGAACTCGCCGAGAGGGAAAACAGCGACGAATTCTTCGGCTTCGCGGCGAGCGGGTTCCGCGATTTCACGCGCATCGCCGCGAGCCATCCCGAAATGTGGCGCGACGTCTGCCTCTCGAACCGCGACGCGATCGCCGACGAACTCGACCGCTACGCCGCGCGCCTCTCCAAGCTGCGCTCCGCGATCGAGCGCGGCGACGGCGCGGCGCTCGAAACACTCTTCGGTGTCGCGCGCGCCGCCCGGCGCGGCTGGGCGGGGAATCAGGAATCAGGAGACAGAGGACAGGAGACAGAGAAATATGCGGCGCGAAGCGCCGGAAAATAATCTGTCTCCCGTCTCCCGTCTCCTGACACCTGAACCCTGCTCAGCGCTCGATATGCTCAGAAAAATACTCATATTCATCTTCCAGACGATCCGGGTCGTCTTCGAGCTTTTGCTGATAGGCGCCGGGTTTATCTCCTTTCTTACCGGCGTTCTCCCCGTTTTGGGCATCGGGATTCTCTTTGACGAAGCGCTGGTCAGCGTCGCGGTGGGCGTGAGCGTCGTTGCTTATTTTGCGCTGACGCGCGGAAAGCGAAAAAAACGTGTGCTCGTCGCCTACGCCGGTTTCGTCGTCGTGCTTCTGTCGGCCTTCGGCATCCACGAATACCTTGTTTATAAGGACAGCCTGATCGTCGTTGTGAAAAATGAGATCGACTTCGGAAAGTACGAGCCTTTCTCGGAGAGCGTGCCGCGCCTCCCCCAAGCGCCGACGCTCAAAATCAGAAACGATATCCCCGTGCTCGACGGCGCGTTGGCGCTCTACCCGCTTTACGCCGCTTACGCGACGGCGCTTTATCCCGAACGTGATTATCGCGTGGCGCTGCGTAATAGCGACCGAAGCGAAAGTTTTTACGCATTTTATGACGGAAGTATCGACTCCGGTCATGGAAATGGGAAAGGGGGAAAAAATCAAGGCGACCGAGGGCCTCATCAGGTGCATTTCACGAACACGATCACCGGCTTCAAAGGGCTTTTGGACGGTCGCGTCGATATCTTTTTCATGGCAGAGATTTCCGAAGAACAAAAGAAGATGGCGGAGGAAAAAGGCGTCAAGTTGAAATACACGCCGCTCGGAAAGGAAGCTTTCGTCTTCTTTGTAAACGCGAAGAACCCCGTCGATGATCTGAGTCTGGAGCAGATCCGGGGGATTTATTCGGGGAAGATCACGCGCTGGGACGGTTTGGGCGGGCACGGCGCGATCAGGGCTTTTCAGAGAAACGAGAATTCGGGCAGCCAGAGCGCGCTCCTCAGGATCATGGGCAGGATTCCCTTGACCGAAGCGCCGACCGTCGAACGGAACCTCTCGATGGGCGGGATCATCCGCGACGTTGCGGACTACAAGAACCACGAAAATTCGATCGGATTTTCTTTCCGCTACTTCACGAACGTGATGGTCAGGAACGATCAGATCAAATTGCTGAAAATCGACGGCGTCGCGCCGACGGTCGAAAATGTGCGAAACGGCAGCTACCCGCTCGCCGCGCCGTATTACGCGATCACGCGCGAGGACACGAAGAACCCGAACGTTCCGAAAATGCTCAAATGGTTCGTCTCCGAGCAAGGGCAGGTGCTCACGAGGAAGGTGATGGAGAACTGAGAACTGAGGACAGAGGACAGAAGACAGAAGACTGAGCGCTCGCTGGCGCTCGCTTCGTGATCTGTTTTCAGTATTCAGATGTCGCAGGGGATGCTCCCTCAGCTCACTGATTACAAAGGGCGAAGGCCGCTCAGTCCTCTGTCTTCAGTCTTCTGATTTCAGCTCGTATAATGAAACCTCGCCAGCGATTCACCGATTTGATCCAGAAAATCTTAAAAATGACAATTTTCACTTTGGGTTACGAAGGTCTCGACATCGAAACCTTTCTGTCGCTTCTCGCCGAGTATGGTGTCGAGACCGTCGTGGACGTCCGCGAAACGCCACTCTCGCGCAAACCAGGCTTCTCGAAAAAAGCGATCACTCGGAACTTGAATCTATCCGGTTTTGAATACGTGCATCACGCCGCGTTGGGTTGCCCGAAGTGGATCCGCGATCGTTACCGTGAAGACGGCGACTGGGTACGCTATACCGAAGGTTTCGTAGAGCATCTGAAATCGCAGGAAATCGCACTCAACGAGGTCGCCGACTTGGCGAGCGTTTCAAACTGTGCCTTGCTTTGTTACGAAGCGGATTTCAATTTTTGTCACCGCTCGATCGTTGCGAACGCTTTGCGCGCGCGGCATGGCGCGGATATCCGGCACATCCGGACCATGGAGGTCAGAACAGCGCGCCCTGCAAATTATCCGGAGACGGCTTTCGTTTAGGCGGATAGATCAGGCTGATGATCAGCCATTCGTTTGGGAAGCGGTGGATATTCCCCATCAGAAACATCAAATCCTTGCTGCCGAGTTGTACTTCCAGTTTTTTACGGAAAGGCGTTTCCCAGGCATCGCCGTAATTGCGGCGGCACCGCCAATACAATGCACCCGCCTCCCAGTCGACGATTTTGTGTTTATATTCTTTTTCACCTTCAGGGGTATCGCACAGATACAGGTAGTGAAAATCGAAAGGGATTTTTCGGAGTTCCTTGATTTGCCGTTTCGCCTCTTCCAGAGGAAAAAGATTCCCCTGCATTTGTTCGCGCACGAGCTTTTCTTTTTCATCTTCTGTCCAGTCAGGACATCGTGCACGCGTGATCTTGAGAGTATTCAGGCGTTTTGGGCGCAGTAGCGCCATCGAAATACCGTTGTCGAGGCGCTCCGCTTCAAGTGCGTCAAAGTTTCCGAAGCTTGGAATTCGGGCAAGCCATTCATGGCGCGCAGCCCATTCTTTTGTCGTGTCGATCACGTCGCCGCAGACGATTGTATCGGTGTAGAGCCTGTGGCTTTCCAGACGGCGGTCGTGGGTCGCTTTCGCGATACGAACGTCAATCCACTGCCATTTTCGGAATTGGCGATCGGTTTCAATCATCCGAAAAGGAACAGGAAAAAGGCGTCGCATCAAGCCTTCCCGGTTGATCCCCGCTACGCAGGAAGTCTCGACATAGCGCGCGCTGGGCGAGGGATAGGTTTTCGCCAGGATCAGAATGCGTTCGACTTGTCCCAAGGCCATGCTTTCCTCCGTCCCGTCTATCGAGAAACCCGATGGATGATAGCACTGGATCAGACTTCGGATTCCCGTTTTTTCCATCAAAACAGAAGCGTTTTTCGTTCCCCTCCTCATCCCCTTTTCGGGAGGAGGGAGGCGTTTGGCAGGGCACGGCGCGCCGCCAGCCCAAGCCATGCGGGTTGCTACGTGTCGATGAGTCGCCAAGTCGACCTGAAAATACGCTAAACTTCCGTCCGGAAAAATTGCCGAGTTTGAAAATCGCTCCAAAGGAGGTCTGAATTTTCAATCCTTTCAATACCTTGCGTTCGATGCTTAAAACAACACTTCCAGATCATTCATGAATTTTATCGATTTGCCCCAGAGGGCGGGGGCGCGCGGCGCCGTCCGCCTGCCGGGTTCCAAGAGTATTTCCAACCGTGCTCTTCTCCTCGCGGCGCTCGCTTCGGGAAGCACGGAACTCCAGAATGTCCTTGAATCCGACGATACGAAACGGATGGTCGACGCTTTGAAGGCGCTCGGTGTTTCGACGATGCCGATCGGGGGAAACGCGCTCCGCGTCGAGGGCGTCGGCGCGAACGGGAGCGGCGGCGGGGTTTTCCCGACGGGTGAAGCCGACCTCTTCCTCGGCAACGCGGGAACGGCGTTTAGGACGCTGACCGCCGTGCTCGCTTTTTCGGGCGGGCATTACCGTCTGCGCGGCGTGCCGAGGATGCACGAACGCCCTATCGGCGACCTCGTGGACGTTTTGCGTTTCCTGGGCGCGAATATCACCTTTGAGGGCAACGCGGGCTACCCGCCGCTCTCCATCGCTCCGCGATCGCGCGTCGACGCGCGGGCGGTGCGCGTGCGCGGGGACGTGTCGAGCCAGTTTCTTTCAGGACTCTTGATCGCGCTGCCGCTGATCGGCGGCGGGGTTTCGGTCGAAGTCGAGGGCGAACTCGTCTCGAAGCCTTACGTCGATCTCACGCTTATTATGATGGCGCGTTTCGGCGTCGAGGTCGCGCGTGACGGGTGGCGGCGTTTCACGGTTCCCGATGGCGCCGTTTACCGTTCGCCGGGGACTTTCCTCGTCGAGGGCGACGCGTCGTCGGCGTCGTACTTTCTGGCGGCGGGTGCGATCGGCGGTGGGCCGGTGCGCGTCGAGGGCGTCGGGAAGAATTCGATTCAGGGTGACGTTGGTTTTGCCGACGCCTTGCGCGAAATGGACGCCGTCGTCGACGCCGGGGACGACTGGGTCGAGGCCACCGCGCCTCCCGACGGTCTCAAGGGAATTCGTCTCGATTGCAATTCGATTCCCGACGCGGCGATGACGCTCGCGGTCGTCGCGCTTTTTGCACGCGGGGAAACACGGCTCGACAATATTGCGAGTTGGCGTGTGAAGGAGACGGATCGCATCGCGGCGATGGCGAACGAGTTGGAGAAGTTCGGCGCGCGCGTCGTCGAGGGAGACGACTTCCTTGCGATTACGCCGCCCGAAATTTTCCGCTTTCCGCCCGAAGGCGTCGATACCTACGACGACCACCGGATCGCGATGTGCTTTTCGCTCGCTTCTTTCGCGGGACTCGTTCGGATCAACGATCCGTCGTGCGTCGCGAAGACCTTTCCCGATTATTTTGCGTGCTTTGCGCGGGTCGCCGAGCCTTTCCCCGTCGTCGCGATCGACGGCCCGTCGGCTTCGGGCAAGGGGACGGTCGCGGCGCGCGCGGCGGCGAAGCTCGGCTGGGCTTACCTCGATTCGGGCGCGCTCTACCGTTTGACGGCGCTTGCGGCGCTGCGCGCGGGGATCCGTTTTTCCGACGAGGAGCGCGTCGCCGCGCTCGCGGCGGCGCTCGACGTCACGTTCGGCGAGGATTCGATCCTTCTTTCGGGGGAAGAGGTCGGCGAGGCGATCCGCGATGAGGCGATCTCGTCGGGCGCGTCCGAGGTCGCGGCGCTGCCGTCGGTGCGCGAAGCCTTGCTTTTCCGTCAGCGGGCTTTTCGTTGCGCTCCGGGACTCGTCGCCGACGGGCGCGATATGGCTTCCGTCGTTTTCCCCGATGCACAATGCAAGGTTTTTTTGACGGCCAGCGTCTATGCAAGGGCGCGGAGGCGGTATAAACAGTTGATCGAAAAAGGAATCTCTGTTAAAATCGATACCCTTTTGCATGATATGGAGGAGCGCGACGCGCGCGACAGCAAGCGAAGCGCCGCGCCTCTGCGCCAGAGTGAAGGTGCTCGCTTCCTGGATACGACCGAGCTTTCCATTGAAGAGGCGGTCGATCGCATTCTGGACTGGAGCGGCGTGGAGAACTCAAAGTGTGCGAAAGAATAAATAATCGATTTCGTTTACGAGTCGTCGGAGGTGCTGTGCCGCGCGTGGCGGCAGAGTCGAGGATTTTCCGGCGGTTTTGAAAATGGAACAGGGGGAGTGTAGGGCTGTTTTTTCCAGGTGCTGTCTTTGAGCGGGGCTTTCCGGGGTTTTCCCGGCGTGTTTCCGGTCAGGCGGCTTTTATCAATCCGACCCGCAGTCGATGCGGCAGGTCTTTTTTATATGTCATCCAATCCAACCCTTCAGAATCAAGAAAGTTTTGCAGAGCTTTTTGAGGCGAGTCTCGCCCGCCATGAGATGCGCCCAGGTGAAGTCATTACGGCGGAAATCGTACGCGTCGACCAGAATTTCATCGTGGTCAACGCCGGATTGAAGTCCGAAAGTTACATCGAACGAGAAGAATTTCTGAACGATGCCGGCGAGCTTGAAGCCAAGGTCGGCGATTTCGTTCAAGTGGCCATCGAGCAACTCGAGAACGGTTTCGGCGAAACCCGTTTGTCGCGCGAGCGCGCAAAGCGCATCGCCGCGTGGAATTTCCTCGACGAAGCCCTGATTCAGGGAACGCTCGTCTCCGGCATGATTACCGGAAAGGTCAAGGGCGGCTTGACCGTCATGGTCAACGGCGTCCGCGCCTTTCTTCCGGGTTCGCTCGTCGATATGCGCCCGGTCAAGGATACGACGCCTTACGAAGGCAAAACCTACGAATTCAAAGTCATCAAGCTCGATCGCAAGCGCAACAATGTCGTCGTTTCGCGGCGCGCGGTTCTTGAGGCGAATGCGGGTGAAGAGCACGAAGCGCTGCTCGCCAACCTCAAGGAAGGCGGTCTCGTCAAGGGAGTCGTCAAGAACATCACCGACTACGGCGCTTTCGTCGACCTCGGCGGAATCGACGGTCTGCTCCATATCACCGACCTCGCGTGGCGTCGTGTTCGCCATCCGTCCGAAGTGCTCGCGGTCGGCGACGAAGTGCAGGCCAAGATACTCAAGTTCGACCAGGAAAAGAATCGCGTTTCGCTCGGTTTGAAGCAACTCGGCGAAGACCCGTGGATGGGCATCTCGCGCCGCTATCCGCCGAGTACGCGCCTCTTCGGCAAGGTGACGAATCTGACCGACTACGGCGCTTTCGTCGAAATCGAGCAGGGGATCGAAGGTCTCGTCCACGTTTCCGAAATGGATTGGACCAACAAGAACGTCCACCCGTCGAAGGTCGTCCAGCTCGGCGACGAGGTCGAGGTCATGATCCTCGAAATCGACGAAGACCGCCGCCGCATCTCGTTGGGGATGAAGCAGTGCGTTCCGAACCCTTGGGACGATTTTGCGATGAACCAGAAGAAGGGCGACCGCGTTCGCGGCCTGATCAAGTCGATCACCGATTTCGGCATCTTCATCGGCCTGCCGGGCGGGATCGACGGTCTCGTACACCTGTCCGACCTCTCGTGGTCGGTTCCGGGAGAGGAAGCGATCCGCAATTTCAAGAAGGGCGACGAGGTCGAAGCGGTCGTTCTGTCGATCGATACCGACAAGGAACGCATTTCGCTCGGCATCAAGCAACTCGACGGCGACCCCTATACGAGCTTCATTGCGACGCACGAGAAGAACGCGATCGTCCGGGGCAAGATCAAGTCGGTCGACGCGCGCGGCGCTCTCATCGCGATCGAAGGCGGGATGGACGCGCATTTGCGCGCTTCGGAAGTCTCGCGCGAGCGCATCGAGGATTTGACCAAGGTGTATAAGGAGGGCGACGAGGTCGAAGCGATGATCATCAATATCGACCGCAAGACGCGCTCGATCAATGTGTCGATCAAGGCGAAAGACCAGGCGGAGCAACACGAAGCGATGCAGAAGATTTCCGCGGACATCGTCGCCAATTCGGGAACGACAAACCTCGGCGCTTTGCTGAAAGCGAAGCTCGGCAATCCCAAGTGACGAGCCAGGGATGACACGGTCAAATTTGATTGCGCGGCTGGCGGATTACTTTCCGCAGTTGTCCCTGAAAGACACCGACCTCGCGGTCAAGGTCATTCTCGACATGATGCGCAATACGCTGTCGAACGGCGGGCGGATCGAGATTCGCGGTTTCGGCAGCTTTGCGCTCAATTATCGCCCGTCGCGCCTTGGGCGGAACCCGAAGTCCGGGGAGCAGGTCGAAGTCCCCGAAAAATGGGTTCCGCATTTCAAGGCGGGCAAGGAACTGCGCCTGCGCGTCGACAACGTCGCGCAGAACGCTCGCTTGTAGGCGCGCGTTAAAATGGAATGCTAATGAAAGACCGATGGGCGGGACGCGAGTCTCCGCCCATTTCTTTGATGGAGTGAAGAAATGCGGACGATATTCT
Source organism: Accumulibacter sp. (assembly GCA_031266435.1). GTDB lineage: Bacteria > Pseudomonadota > Gammaproteobacteria > Burkholderiales > Rhodocyclaceae > Propionivibrio. Next base: position 6,894 of record JAISAZ010000044.1, on the reverse strand, counting down.
GGGGTTTTCGTCTTCTCATTTTCCTGTTTCTTCTTGCGTTCGCGGCAAAAAATACCGACCCCGTGAATGTTCGCTTCTTCTTCGACATTCTCTGGGAGGCGCCGCTGGTCGTCGTCCTCCTCGCTTTTTTCGCAGGAGGCGCCCTCCTGGGGATGCTCTCGCTCGTCGGGACGATCTTTGGCCTGCGCCGCAAAATCGCCGCGGCGAAGCGCGACGCGGAACGCGACCGCGCGCTCCTTGCGGAATTCCGCAAGGAACGTGAAACGCGCGGCGTCGCCGGGACGGCGTGATTCGGTATCGCTCCAAGTCCAATGCCCCCGGAAACCGTCCGTCCTTTTTTTCGGCGCGCGTCCGCCTCCCTGCCGCGTTTCGACGCCTCCCTCCGGGGTGAGGCTCGCGCGCGCGTCCCACACCGGTTCCCAGGATGATCGAATTCGAATATTGGCAACTGCTTTTCTTCCCGCTCTTCTTCGTTCTCGGCTGGGCGGCGGCGCGCATCGACATCAAACACCTCGTCAACGAGTCGCGCTCCTTGCCGCGCTCGTACTTCAAGGGCTTGAATTTCCTGCTCAACGAGCAACCCGACCGGGCGATCGACGCGTTCATGGAGGCGGTTCGGGTCGACCCGCAGACGGTCGAACTGCATTTTGCGCTCGGCAGCCTTTTTAGGCGTCGCGGCGAGACGGCGCGGGCGATCCACATGCACCAGAGCCTCGTCGAGCGCGAAGACCTGCCCGACGACCTGAAACTCCAGGCGCTCTCCGAACTTGGGCAGGACTATCTGAAAGCGGGGCTGCTCGACCGCGCCGAGGACGTTTTTGCCAAGTTGCGCGAATCGTCGGCGGTCGACGAAGCGAACCACAACCTCCTCGAAATCTACCAGCTCGAGAAGGATTGGGAAAAGACGATCGACATCGCCGGTCAACTCCCCGACCTCACTTCGCAGAAAGAGATCGCCGAGTATTACTGCGAGCTTGCCGTCTCCGAGCTGATGCGCTCGCGCCGCGACGCCGCCGCCGAACACCTGAAGTCGGCGCTCGAACGCAACCGTAAATGCGTCCGCGCGAGTCTCCTCCAGGGCGACATCGAGGTGCAGCAGGATAATTTCGAGGGCGCGGTCGCGCACTGGCAGCACATCGAACAGCAGGATCCCGCCTACCTCGCGCTCGTCGCGCACCGTCTGCTCGACGCTTACCGCCAGATGCAAAGGCGCGACGAGGGTTTGCAGCTTCTGCGTACCTACCTCGAACGCTACGCCTCGCTCGACCTGCTCGACGTCGTCTTTCAACTCGTCCTCGAATGCGAAGGCGCCGAGGCGGCGTACGTGCTCGTCCGCGACGAACTCAAGCGCAACCCGACCTTGCTCGGCTTCGACAAGCTCATCGAAGCGCGCCTCCTGATCTCGTCGTCGCCGGAATCGCGCTCGGACCTTCACCTGGCGAAGAGCATCGTCCACGGGTATACGCGGCGGCTTGCGCGCTACCGCTGCGGGAACTGCGGCTTCAAGGCGCGGCAGTTCTACTGGCGCTGTCCCGCGTGCGGCGGGTGGGAGACGTATTCGCCCAAGCGCACGGAAGAATTCGACCTGACGCTTTGAGGCCCGAAATGAAACTCGCCGATTTTTCCGGAACGCGCCTGCTCGTCGTCGGCGACGCGATGCTCGACCGCTATTGGTTCGGCGAAGTTTCGCGCATTTCGCCCGAAGCGCCGGTTCCGGTCGTCAAGGTCGAGCGGAGCGAGGAGCGCCCCGGCGGCGCGGCCAACGTCGCGCGCAACATCGCCGCGCTCGGCGCGCGCGTCTCGCTCCTCTCGCTCGTCGGCGACGACGAGCCGGGACGAAAGCTGAAAGCGCTGATGGGCGACGGCGGGATTGACGCGGAATTGATCGTCGACAAGACCGTCGCGACGACGGTCAAGCTGCGCGTGATCGGACGCCAGCAGCAGCTTTTGCGAATCGACTTCGAGGCGCCGCCGTCGAACGACGTTCTGCTCGCCAAGCTGAGCGAATTCGAACGCCGCGTACCCGAATTCGACGCCGTCGTCTTTTCGGATTACGGGAAGGGCGGCTTGAAGCACGTCAGCGAAATGATCCGTCTCGCGCGCGCGGCGGGAAAACCCGTCCTCGTCGACCCGAAGGGCGGAGACTATTCGGCTTACGCCGGCGCGACGGTAATCACGCCGAACCGCGCCGAGATGCGCGAAGTCGTCGGGCGCTGGGACGACGACGCCGGACTCGAAAGAAAAGCCGCCGAACTCAAGGAACGCATCGGTGTGCAAGCGATCCTCGTGACGCGCAGCGAAGAGGGCATGTCGCTCTTCCTCGACGGCGCGACGATCCACGAGAAGGCCGTTGCGCGCGAAGTTTATGACGTTTCGGGCGCGGGCGACACGGTGATCGCCGCGCTCGCAATCATGCTCGCCGGGAAATCCGCGTGGGCCGACGCGTTGCGAATAGCAAACGTCGCCGCCGGGATCGTCGTCGGCAAACTCGGGACGGCCGTCGTGTCGCGCGAAGAACTCGAAGAGGTTCTGGCGGGAGCGCCGGACCCGACGGATTCCTTTTCCAGTTCATTCATACCGAGAAGACGAGCCGCAGACAGTACAAGTAGTACGGCAAGGCGAGTCGACAAAGGTAAGGATGGACTGGAAATGGAATGATTGGAGGGAATTCTTATGTATTATGTTATAACGGGTGCCGCAGGCTTCATCGGCTCCAACATCGTCAAGGCGCTGAACGATCGCGGGATCGGGAATATTCTCGCCGTCGATAATCTCACGCGCTCCGAAAAATTCAGGAACCTGACCGACTGCGAAATCCACGATTACATCGACAAGAAGGAGTTTTTCGAAGCGCTGCGCGCGGGGCGCTTCGACGGCGGGGTCGAGGCGGTTTTCCACGAGGGCGCGTGCTCGGACACGATGGAGTCCGACGGGCGCTATATGATGGAAAACAATTACAGATATTCGCTCGGAATTCTCGATTGGTGCGTCGATAAAAAAGTTTCGCTCCTTTACGCGTCGAGCGCGGCGACCTACGGGGCAGGCCGCGTCTTTCGTGAAGAACGCGCGTGCGAATGTCCGCTCAACGTCTACGCGTATTCAAAATTCCTCTTCGACCAGGTCGTCCGCAGGCGTCTGCCGGAGGCGAATTCACAGATCGCCGGGTTTCGCTACTTCAACGTATACGGCCCGCGCGAAGCGCAAAAAGGGCGGATGGCGTCGGTCGTTTTCCACCACTACAACCAGTTGCGCGCGCTCGGCAAGGTCAAACTCTTCGAGGGCTGCGACGGCTACGCCGACGGTGGGCAGATGCGCGACTTCATTCACGTCGACGACGCCGTCAAGGTCAATCTCTTCTTCTTCGACCACCCGGACAAGTCGGGGATTTTCAACGTCGGAACGGGGCGCGCGCAGAGCTTCAACGAACTCGCCGTCGCCAACATCAACACCGTGCGCGCGCTCGCAAACGAGACGAAACTCTCGCTCGAAGAAATACGGAAGCATCAGATCGTCGAATACATTCCCTTCCCCGAAACGCTGAAGAGAAAGTATCAGAGCTTCACGCAGGCCGACCTGACGCGTTTGCGCGAAGCGGGTTACGACGCGCCGTTTTACGACGTCGAAACCGGCGTTGCGCGCTACGTGCGCTGGATGAGCGCGCGGAATTTGTAAGGAATCGTCAAAAGATAAGGTTTTACTTTTTGACGAATTTTGCCCATGTACAAGACGCTCGAAGACACCGTCGGAAACACGCCGCTCGTTCGTTTGAAACGCATCGCTGGCGTGGACGCCGCCGCGCGTGGCAACGTCGTCCTCGTCAAACTCGAAGGGAACAACCCCGCGGGTTCGGTCAAGGACAGGCCGGCGCTCTCGATGATCGTCGAGGCGGAAAAACGCGGTGACATTTCTCCGGGCGATACGCTGATCGAAGCGACGTCCGGGAATACCGGGATCGCGCTCGCGATGGCGGCGGCGATGCGCGGCTACACGATGGTACTCGTCATGCCGGAAAACCAGAGCGTCGAGCGGCGCCGGACGATGCGCGCCTTCGGCGCCGAACTCGTCCTGACGCCGAGCGCGGGCGGGATGGAGTACGCGCGCGACATCGCGGCGAAGATGCGTGACGACGGCAAGGGCGTGATCCTCGACCAGTTTGCGAATCCCGACAACCCGCGCGCGCACACCGTGGGGACGGGGCCCGAAATATGGCGCGAGACGCGTGGAGAAGTCACACACTTCGTCAGCAGCATGGGGACGACCGGGACGATCATGGGCGTTTCGCGTTACCTCAAGGAAAAAAATCCCACAATCGTCATCGTCGGCTGCCAGCCCGAAGAAGGCTCGCAGATTCCCGGAATCCGCAAGTGGCGCGACGCCTACCTTCCCAAAATCTACGATGCTTCCCGCGTCGACCGCATCGAGGCGGTCTCGCAGCTCGACGCTGAAAACATGACGCGGCGGCTTGCGCGGGAAGAGGGCTTGTTCGCCGGAATCTCGTCGGGCGGCGCGCTCGTCGCCGCGCTCCGCGTCGCGCGGGAGGCGCAAAACGCGACGATCGTCAGCGTCGTTTGCGACCGTGGCGACCGCTACCTTTCAACCGGCGTCTTTCCCGACTGAACCGCGATGACCCCCTTCCTCGTTTTCGACATCGAGACGATTCCCGACATCGACGGAATCCGCCGCATCCACGACCTCGACCCGGCGCTTCCAGAGACCGAAGTCGCCGAATTCGCCTTCCAGAAGCAGCGCGCGAAAAACGGCAGCGACTTTCTGCCGCAGTATCTGCACCGCGTGATCGTCATCTCCTGCGCCTTGCGTACGGCCAGGGATTTGCGCGTCTGGTCGCTCGCCGAACCCGAGCAGAGCGAAGGAGAAATCGTCCAGCGCTTCTTCGACGGCGTCGAAAAGTTTACGCCGCGCCTCGTTTCGTGGAATGGCGGCGGTTTCGACCTCTCGACGCTCCATTACCGTGGCCTGATCCACGGCGTCCAGGCGTCGCGCTATTGGGACATGGGCGAAGGGAGCCACAACGACAGCCGCGAATTCAAGTGGAATAACTACATCAACCGCTACCACGCGCGCCACCTCGACCTGATGGACCTCCTGGCGCTCTACCAGATACGCGCGAGCGCGCCGCTCGACGAACTCGCCAAACTGATCGGCTTCCCCGGAAAGCTCGGCATGGACGGCGGAAAAGTCTGGGACGCGTGGGTGCGCGGCGAGATTTCCGAAATCCGCGACTACTGCGAGACCGACGTGATGAACACCCTGCTCATCTTCCTGCGCTTTTGCCTCATGCGCGGCGAAATCACGCGTAACGAATACGACGAAGAAATACGCTTCGTCAAGAGCGAACTCGCACGGACCGGCAAGCGCCACTGGGAAGAATTCCTCGCGGCGTGGGGTTCAGGAGACGGGAGACAAAGCGCATAGGTTGGGGTGAGCGTAGCGAACCCCAACGATCGTGGGGGTGGGTTTCAGAGATCAGATGTCAGGAGACGGGAGACAGAGGAAAACCGATCGCCTTATCGAAGATTCTTTTCCGGCCGAAGGCCGCAAGAATTCTCTGTCTCCTGTCCGCTGATTCCTGAATCCTGACGGGCACGGCGTTCCGTGCCCTGTTGGCGGTAGGTTGGGCTGAATGAAATGAAGCCCAGCGCAATTCAATGATGGAGAAGCCGCATGAGCAGTCCGATACACCACAAACAACTTTCCTATCGTCCCGACATCGACGGTTTGCGGGCGTTCGCGGTTTTGGCGGCTATCGGCTATCACTTCTTTCCGAAGTATGTCCGAGGCGGTTTTGTCGGGGTCGATATTTTTTTCGTCATATCAGGCTTCCTGATCGGAGGCATCCTCCACAACTCGCTTTCGGACGGCACCTTCAGCTTCTGGGAATTCTACGCGCGCCGCATCCGCCGGATTTTCCCCGCGCTCATCCTCGTCATGGCGGCGGCGCTCGTCTTCGGCTGGTTCGCCTTGCTGCCAGACGATTATCAAAACCTCGGAAAACATACGCTGGGCGGCGCGGGCTTTGTCTCGAATCTCATCCTCTGGAGAGAAAGCGGCTATTTTGACGTCGCGATGGCAAGAAAACCGCTCATGCATCTGTGGAGTCTGGGAATTGAGGAACAGTTTTATATCGTACTGCCGCTTTTCCTGTGGGGTTTGTCGAGAAAAGGTATGCGGCCTCTGACATTTTTATTGCTCTTCTTTTTCATTTCTTTTGCCGCGAATCTTGCGGTTTACAAAAGACATCCGGTATTCGATTTTTACGCGCCGCTGACGCGTTTCTGGGAACTCTTGGCGGGAAGCGCGTTGGCATTGATGCAGCGTTCGCCCTTATTTACGCGCAAAGCGCTTGCCCTCGACGCTTTTCTGGGGAGGGTATGTTTCAATTCGCCACCTGAGAACGATGGGCGGGTTTTGCGGGATTGCCTGTCGGTTCTTGGAATCCTGATTTTGTCCGCGAGTGTTCTCACGACGGGCGTCGCGCGTTTTCCGGGGAAAAACGCCGTGTGGCCGGTACTGGGCGCGGCGTGTGTGATCATCGCGGGCTTTTGCGGAACAGCTCAGGCTGGCGGCTGGGTCAATCGTCGTCTTCTGGCGTGGAAGCCGCTCGTTGCCATCGGGCTTATCAGTTACCCGCTCTACCTCTGGCACTGGCCGCTCCTCTCATACGCTAAAATCATACTTGGCGAGACGCCGCATCGGGATTTTCGTATCGCCCTCATATTCCTTGCATTTGTACTGGCGTCGCTGACTTACGTCTGCCTTGAACGCCCAATTCGATTTGGGATAAGTGCGCGGGGCGCAAAAACAGCGGCGCTGATCCTTGTTATGTTTATGTCATTTGCGGGGGGGGGGGGGGGGGGGGGGGTTTTTGGGCCGGAG
>JAISAZ010000094.1 GCA_031266435.1 Accumulibacter sp. | reverse complement strand
GGCATCATGTGATCCATGAAGACGAGGTCGTAGTCGTTTTCCTCGATGCGGCGGATCGCGTCCTTGCCCGAGAGCGAGGTATCGGTCTTGATCCGGTAGAGCGCGAGCAGGCCCTCGGCGACCTTCAAGTTGCTCGGGAAGTCGTCGACGATGAGGACTGAAGCGTCCGGCGCGATGAAGCTCGCGCGCTGCGTCGTGACGCGCCGTGCGCCGACGGAGACTTGCCCCATCGGCGTCCAGGCGGTGACGCCCTGCGCGATGATCGCCGTGAAAACGGAGCCGACGCCGTAGACGCTCGTCACGTTGATGTCGCCGTCCATCACGCGGCAAAGGCTCCGCGCGATCGTGAGACCGAGCCCCGTCCCCTCGATTCCGCTCGTGCGCCTTTCGTCGAGCCGGACGAAGTCGTCGAAGAGCTTCGGCATGTCCTCGCGCTTGATCCCGATCCCGCTGTCTTCCACGACGAAGGTCAATTGGACCGCGCTGCTCGAAATCGGCGCCCCGAACGCGGAAAATTTGACGAAGCCGCGGTCGGTGAATTTCACCGCATTGCCGAGCAGGTTGAGCAGAATCTGGCGGATGCGGTTGGCGTCGCCGATCATGACGGCGGGGATCAAGGGCGAAATCTCGGTGATCAGCTTGAGCGGTTTTTCGAGTATCCTGATGTGGACGATCGTCAGAATGTCCGAGAGCAGCGACGAGAGCTGGTAAGGCGCCTGGACGAATTCCATGCGTCCCGACTCGATCTTCGAGAAGTCGAGGATGTCGTTGATGATCGCCAGAAGGTTTTCCCCGGCGTGCTTGATGTCCGCGACGTATTCGAGCGCCTTCGCCTGGCCGTATTCGCGGTACGCGAGTTCGGAGAGCCCGATGATCGCGTTCATCGGCGTGCGGATCTCGTGGCTCATCTTGGCGAGAAAGTCCGACTTGGCCGCGCTGTTTTTTACCGCGAGGTCACGGTCGCGCAACAACTGCATTTTTTCATCCTGGACTTTCCCCAGCGCCATGCGAAGCGATTTTTCCTTGCTGAGGTTGAAGTGGCCGCCGACCATCCGCAGCGCGTGTCCGCCTGTGCTCCATTCGACGACGCTGCCGAAGTCGAGCGTCCAGATATACTGACCGTCTTTCCGCCGGACGCGCACCTCCGTGGAATACGCTTGTGTCTTGCCGCTCAGCGCCGCTTCGAGCGCGCCGCGCGCCACGGGCAGGTCGTCGGGATGGATGAGTTCTTCCCACTTCGACAGGCCGCCGTTGATTTCTTCCTTCCGGTAGCCGAGCATCTCCTGATAGACGTCGTTATACTGGATTCGTCCGGCGCGCACGTCGATGTCCCACGTGCCGATCTGCGCCGAATTGAAGACGAGTTCCTGGAGCTTCACATTCTCGTCCAGCTTCTTTTCGCTGGTGATCCGGGCGTTTTCAAGAAGCAGCAGAATGCACGAGAGGAAGAACGACAGGACGAAACCCATCCCCACCAGCATCACGCCGATCGCATACGTATCCTTGTAATAGACGGCTTTCAGGATGACGAGGACCGTATGCCAGTCGTCGAAAACGCGCCGCTCGAACACCACGATATCGTCTCCGGCGGCGTCCTCGCCTTCCAGGGCCGAGATGCTCTTCCCGGCGCGCAGCGCGTCCGAGACGGCGCGGAACCCGCCGCCGAGTTCCCGCAACGGGCGCCCGACGAATGTGCTGTCGGGGTGCGCCATGACGACGAGATTCTCGTCCGTCGTGATTCCGTAACCGCCGACGACGTTGCCGAGGATCGCGATGCTGTCGAGAAACCACGACACGCCCGCGTCGAGCGCGATGACGCCGATGACCTCGTTGTTCTCGTCGCGCAGTTGTTTCACCGCCGTGATGTAAAGCGTGCGCGTTCGCGCGTCGGCGTAAGGCGAGGTGAAGGCAACCCTGTCGCGCGCGCGCGCGACCGCCTCGCGCCAGGACATTTCCGACGGGTGATGCGCGTCGCCGGGGTTTTCCTCGGCGCCTTCGACGAAAGGCCCCTCGATCGAAGAATAGAGGGTGAAGGTCGAGACCTTGAATTTTTCGTGTTGGCGCAACCAGCTCGTCGCCAGGGCAAGGTAGCGATCGATGCTTCCCTGCGATTGTCCCCGGCGGATCATGACCTCGACGGTCCGCGCCGTGAAGGTGAGCGCCGTGTCCCCTTCCGAAAAAAACGCGTCGATGTTCCTGTGCGCGATATCGAGACCCCTCCCCGCGCGGGCGGAAAGATTTCTTTCCATGAGGTTGCTGATCGGCACGTACGCGCCGACCGCCATCAGCAGGAAAGCGCCGAAGACGAAGGCGAGCCTCTTGTAGTTCGCCCGCGCGAGTTTTCTCCACGCGGAGAGCGCGAGAGCGGTTTTTTTGTAGTTCGTCCGAAGGAACCTTCTGAAGTTCCTCATGGCGGGCGCTCCCGCTCGACCGACCCCGGAAGGACGGAAAAAACGATCCCCGACGGAATGAAGCTTCCCCGTGCGCGCAATCCATCCGAAGGGGTCGAAGACATCGGCGTTCTCCGGGCTACGGCGCCTGACTGAAGAGTTCGGCGGTCTGGTCGAAAAGCTCGACCAGCGCGGGGTCGAAATGCGTCCCCCGGCCCTCGCGAATGATCTTCGCGGCCTCTTCGTGGGTGAAAGCTTTTTTGTACGGGCGCACCGACGTCAGCGCGTCGTACACGTCGGCGATCGCCATCATGCGGCCGAGCAGCGGAATATCCTCGCCCGCAATCCCGTTCGGATATCCCGAACCGTCCCACTTCTCGTGGTGGAACGCCGCGAAGACTTTGGCATACTTCAGAAAGCGGCTGTCCTCCCCGCCGTCTTCGAGCCTTTCGATGAAGCCCACGCCGAAGGAAACGTGCTCCTTCATCTGGTCGAATTCTTCGGGGGTGAGCTTTCCGGGCTTCTTCAGGATACCGTCGCTGATCGCGATCTTCCCGACATCGTGCAGTTGCGAAGACTGCAAGAGCAGGTCGACGTCCCACTCGGACGCCTCGTCCGACCACGCGCCCGCGTCGATCACCGCGGTCACGAGGATGCCGAGGTAGCGCTGCGTGTTCGCGATGTGTTCGCCGGTCGTGCAATCGCGCCCTTCGACCATCTCCGCCATCGCCGTCAGAAGCTTGTTCTGGAGCTTCAGGATCGTCTTCGTCTTCGCCTCGACCATGCTCTGGAGATTGTCGTTGTAATTCTGAAGTTCGCGCTTCTGCGCCGCGAGGAGCAAATGCAATTCGACGCGCTTCCTCAGGAGCGGCGGCGAAAAAGGCTTTGCGATGTAATCGACCGCGCCGAGTTCGAGGCCTTCGAGTTCATCGGCGCTCCGGTTCATCGCGGTGAGGAACATCACGGGGATCGCGCGCGTCGCCGCTTTGCTTTTGAGTATCTTGATCGCCTCGAAGCCGTCCATTTCAGGCATATCGACGTCGAGGAGGATGAGTTCGGGTTGGCTCCACTCAAGCGATTCGAGCATCTTTTCGGCCGACGGGATCGTCAAGACCGAATACTCGTCCGACAAGGCGGCCTTCCCGGCGAGGAGATTCGTCCGGTTGTCGTCGACGAGCATGATCAATTTGCGTGTATTGTTTTCATTTTCCATGGTTTCGGCAGTCCTAGAAGCGCGTGGTGTTTGTTGAAAAAGTGATTCCGGTCGGAAAATTCTTCCAAAAAAACCCGGAGCTTGGCGCGGCGGAAGCCTCGCTTCTTCCACGCCGTTCGCCCGGTGACGGACGTGGATTGAAGCACGAAATCGTTGAAGGAAAAAGTTTTTCTGAAGGAAGCGCATTCGAAGGTGCGCGCGCTTGTGATTCCATTTCCATTTCGCCCCGGTCGGCTTCAGCCTGTCGTACTGCGACTCTGAAACGGCTCGGCATCAAGCGATGAACGAACAGGAAAAGGAATGAGGCGCGCGAAGAGGCGCGTAAAGGGCACGCAGGCAAGCCATGCGGCCTGCTGGGGGTTGAAGGTACCCCCCCCCCCCCCCCCCCAGGGGGGCGGGTGGAGCGGCCTGGGGGCGGGTTGGGGTTTTACGTTCCCCCCCCCCCCCCCCCCGAGGTGGGCGGATGGAGCGGCTATGGTCCGGTTCACAAAAGCAGACATATCAAACGCGACTCCTATTCCCCGTTAGGACAACTCGAATGTCTGGCGGACGTTCGCACGAGACGCGCGAAATCGAAGTCCACCGACCCCGTGGACTCCGGTTTCGCGCTTCTCGTACAAATTATCCCATTTACAAATCTACAACCTCCCGCGCATTTTCGCCTCCCCCCGCGCGGTCACTTCATTTTATAAAGACTTCATAAACGGAACGAACGCCTCCAGTATAGCGCCAGAATTTTGATTTATGAAGGTTTTTTCGACGATTGCAGAAAAAAAATATTGCAGAGCTATAGGTTGGTGGTGAGCGGAGCGAACCCCAACGTTCCGCAGGCGCATCTCGGCGGTATAGGTTGGGCTGAACGGAGAGAAGCCCAACGATTCCGCATACGCGTGAAAGACGGAATCAGGGATCAGAGGAGAGGAGACAGGAGACAGATGTCAGGAAACAGGAAACAGGAAACAGGAAACAGGAATCAGAGGTGTAGGGACACGGCGTGCCGTGCCCAAAGTTTCATTCCGTTTCCAAAACCGCCCTATCCCTTCATTCATACGCATACGTAATCGTTGGGCTTCACATTCGTTCAGCCCAACCTATACCGCCGCTGGGCACGGCATTCCGTGCCCCAACGAAAACCCAACCCGCCTCCCGATCGGTTTTCATCTGTCTCCCGACATCTGTCTCCTGTCTCCTGATCCCTGATTCCTGATACCTGAAAATGGTCGGGAAACCGATCACGGCCCTGGCGGAAAATGGCTGCATCCGGTCGGGTTCATCGGCCTGCGGTGATACGCAGACACCCGATACGCCCGAAGAAACCGGTTCGGCCTGCGGTGGCGCGCAGATACCCGATCAGCCCGAAGACCGCGTGTTTCACGCCGACGCGGTCCCGTACGCAGGCCCTCGGTGAGAGACCGGGGACACCCTGAACATGGCGGATTTTTGGGTGAGGAATGCAATGGAAAATTTTGGAATCATCACCGAGGCGTTCGTCCAGCAATTCGCGGACAACTTCTCGCATATCGCGCAGCAAAAGATGTCGCGGCTCGAAACGGCGGTCCGCGTCGAAGCGGGGATCGTCGGGATGTCGAAGTCCGTCGACGCGCTCGGCAGACGGTCGGCGCGGCGGCGCACGGTGCGCCACGCCGATACGCCGCTCAACGACCAGCCGTTTTCCCGGCGTTTCGTCGACCTCTTCGATTGGGAAGACGGTGACATGATCGACGACCAGGACAAGATTCGGATGCTCGTCGATCCGCAGTCGGGGATCGTCCAGGCGATGGTCGCGGGACTCAACCGCGCGAAAGACAGGGTCATTATCGACGCGCTCGGCGGCGCGGCGCGGACCACGATCGGGACGATCGCGCTCCCGCCGACGCAGAGGGTCGCCGACGGCGGCGACGGGCTGACGAAGGAGAAGCTGATCTTCGCGCGCAAGCTCTTCCGCCAGAACGAGGCCGACGCGGAGGCGGGGGAAGAACTCTGTTTCGCGTACGCGGCTTCGCAGCTCTCGGACCTCCTGAACGACGCCAATTTGACGAATACCGAGGTGAACACGGTTCTGTCGCTGATGAACGGCGAGATCACGAAGGGGCTTTTGATGGGCTTCAAGTTCATCCCGACCGAACTCCTCGTACGTTCCGGGAATGTCCGACAGTGCTTCGCGTGGGCGAAGTCGGGCGCGGTGCTCGGTATTGGGCAGGACATCGTCACGAAACTCGGCGAAGACCCCGGCAAGGGCTTCAACGTGCGCGTCTATGCGCGGATGAGTCTCGGCGCGGTACGCGTCGAGGAAGAAAAGGTCGTTCGCATCGACTGCGTCGAATCGTAGGGAGCGTAGGGAACATAGGGAACTGTCAAAAAGGGCAGGCAAGGCCCGCCTTTTTTGGAAGGAAGGAGAAGCAGGAGAACCCCGATGCCGGGCTGGTTTTGCGTTGTTTTTACAGGGTTTGAAGGTGGGCTTTGCTCAGCTTCAAACCCAGATCAAACCGGCAAAAAGCAGGGTTTTACTTTTTGACGAATGCATGAAAGGATAAATCATGGCAAACAGAAAATCGAAGGCGATCGGCCTTTCCGATGCAAAACCCGGTGTCGCCGTACCGACGCGCGTGGGCGGCGGGCGCCTCTACGAGTCGGTCGGCGTCGTCGCGGTCGAATCGGGCGACGCGGCGGGGTCGGTCTACCGCCTCGTTCGCGTCGCCTCATCGGCGCGCGTCTCGCAGGTCTTGCTGTACAACGACGCGATCACGGGCGCGGCGGCGAATATCGGCGTTTATGAAGTCGAAGGCGTCGACGGCGGCACGGCGGTCGGCGAGACGCTCTTCGCGTCGGCGAAGTCCCTGGCAACGGCGAATTCCGGCATCGACACCGCCATAGCGCCTTCGGCGGTCGAAAAGCCGCTGTGGGAGGCGCTCGGCCTTTCCGAAGACCCCGGACGGAATTACGACATCGCCGTAACCCTGAGCGCGGCGGCGACCGCGGCGGGTTCGGTCGCGTTGAAAGTGCGGTACGTCGACGGGAACTGAAGACTGAAGACAGAGGACAGAGGACTGAGCGGCCTTCGGCCTTTGTAATCAGTTCTCTGTAATCTGATGGGAGGAAGTCACGCGACATCTGACGACTGAACACAGATCATGAAGTCTGCATAGGTTGGGGTGAGCGTAGCGATGCCCAACGTTCCGCAGGCACTGGAATGGTTTTCGTAGGGGCACGGCGTGCCGTGCCCTGGCGGCGGTATAGGTTGGGCTGAGATCAGAAGACAGAAGACTGAAGACAGAGGACTGAGCGGCCTTCGGCCTTTGTGTAGGTATCAGTAATCAGAGGGAGGAAATCATGCGACAACAGACAACTGAAAACAGATCACGAAGCGAGCGCCAGCGAGCGCTCAGTCCTCTGTCCTCTGTCATCTGTCCTCTGATATGACCAATAGAATCCAGATATGTTCGAACGCGCTCTTGATGCTCGGCGCGCAGACGATCAACGACTTCGACGAGGGGAGCGACCGTTCGAAGCTCGCCGCGAATCTCTACCCGATGACCGTCGAGGACGTGCTGCGCGCGCATCCGTGGAACTGCGCGGTGAAGCGCGTCGTCCTGTCCCCCGACCAGACCGCGCCGGCCTTCGGCTACGCGTATCGCTTCAGCTTGCCGTCCGACTGGCTGCGCACGCTTTCGGTCGGCGACGCGGGGCGCGAGACCGACTATCGGAGCGAGGGACGCAAACTCCTCGCCGACGTGAGGGTTCTGAAGCTGCGCTACGTCTTTTTGAACGACCGGGAAGAAACCTGGGACGCCGCGCTCGCAAACGTCGTGACGATGGCGATGGCGTGGCGCATGGCGTACGCGATCACGCAGTCGGCGAGCGTCGAACAGCTCCGCTTCGGCGTTTATGAAAACGCGTTGAAGCGCGCGAAAGCCGTCGACGGGCAGGACGACCCGCCCGAAACGCTCGGCGACTTTCCGCTCTTTGCGAGCCGTTTCTGAAAGAGGAGACGCTTGTGCCCAGAATCACGATCGTCCAGACGAATTTCACCGCGGGGGAATTGTCGCCGCGCCTCCTGGGGCGCGTCGACATCGCGCGTTATTCCAACGGCGCAAAGCGCATCGAGAACGCGACCCCGCTCGTACACGGCGGCGTGACGCGCCGTCCGGGGCTTCGCTTCGTCGCGCGCGCGAAACACGCCGACAAAAAGGCGCGGCTGATCCCCTACGTATTCAACCGCGATCAGGCCTACGTCGTCGAATTCGGCGACCGGAGCCTGCGTTTTTACGCAAACGGCGCGCAAATCCTCGGCGCCGACGGCGCGCCCTACGAAATCGCGACGCCCTATACCGAAGACATGCTGTTCGAGATCGACTACGTTCAGGGCGCGGACACGATGTTCGTCGCGCACCCCGAAGTGCCGATCCAGCGTCTGCGCCGCTTCGACCATGACAACTGGTCTTTTGCGCCCGCGCCCTTCGTCGTCACGCCCTTCGACGAAATCGGTCTGCGGCCCGACGCCGCGCTGAGCCTGTCGGCGTCGGGCGTCGGAGAAACGGTCGAACTTCACGTCTCGGCGGACGTATTCATCGCGTCCGACCTTGGGCGCGAGCTTGCCGCCGGCGCGGGCGTCGCGACGATCGTCTCCGTCGCGGGCGCGAGGGCGGCGACGGCGAAGATCCTCATCGCGTTCGAGAAGCAAAGCTACGAAGGAAAAACGTGGAACCTCGCCGGGTCGCCGCAGGCGACGCTCGAAGCGTCGGCGAAAGACCCGATCGGCGCGGTGATCACGCTCTCTTCGAGCGTGCCCGTCTGGCGACACGAAGACATCGGCAAATTCGTCGAAATCAACCGGGGCCTCGTCGAGTTGAGCGCGCGCGCCTCGGCGGTCTCGGCGACGGGGATCGTTCGGAAAGCGCTCGATTCGAGCGTCGCGTCCCCGGCGGGCGCGTGGTCGCTCGAATCCGGCGTCTGGAACGAAGTCGACGGGTATCCGAGGAGCGTGACGCTCTCCGAGCAGCGGCTCGTCGCGGCGGGTTCCCCCGGCTACCCGCAGACCGTATGGATGTCGCGCGTCGGCGAATACCTCAACTTCGAGACCGGGGTCGCCGACGACGACGCGATCGCGTTTACGATTTCGTCCGACCAGATCAACCCGATCGCGCACCTGGCGCAGACGCGCTCGCTGATCGCGCTGACCTACGGCGGCGAATTCACGCTCTCGGGCGGGGACAAGGCGATCACGCCGACGAATATCCAGGTGAAGAACCAGACGGTTTACGGCTGCGGCACCGTCCGTCCCGTCCGCGTCGGCAACGAAGTCTTCTTCGTCCAGCGCGCGAACAAAAAGCTCAGGGCGATGTCGTACAAATTCGACCTCGACGCCTTCGGCGCGCCCGATCTCTCGGTTCTCGCCGAACACATCATCGCGCCGGGAATCCGCGACATGGCGTACCAGCAGGAGAACGAATCGCTCGTGTGGCTCGTTCGCGCCGACGGCGTCGCGGCGACGCTCACGATCGACCGCGACCAGGACGTGATCGGGTGGGCGCGGCAGGAAACCGACGGGCGATTCGAGTCGGTCGCCGCGATCCCGAGCGCGAGCGGCGAAGAAGTCTGGGCGCTCGTCTGCCGCGGCGTCGGCGGCGAATCCGTCCGCAGCGTCGAACGCTTCGACGCGACGGTCCGGACCGACAGCGCGATGACCGGGAGCCACCTCGACGGGAGCGCGGTCTGGGAAAACCTGGGCCACCTCGAAGGCAAGGAAGTCGATGTCCTCGCCGACGGGATCGTCATGCGGCGTCAGCGCGTCGAAAACGCCCGGATCACGCTCGAACGGACGGCGAAGACGATCGAGGTCGGGCTTCCCTACACGACGACGATCGAAACGCTCACGCCCGAAGTCCAGGGGCCGACGGGGAGCGCGCAGGGGAACAGCCTGCGCGTCTCGGAGGCGACGCTCAAATTCCTCGAGACGATCGGCTGCGAGATCGACGGTCAAGAAATTCCCTTCCGCGATTTCGGGCGCGACGCGCTCGACCGGCCGATTGCGCCCTACACGGGCGACTACCGCGTCGAAAAGCTCGGATGGGGACGCGGGGAAGCGACGCTGTGCATCCGGCAGAAAAAGCCGCTGCCCTTCCACTTGCTCTCGGTTGTCAAGAAATTCCAGTTCAATGATTGATTCCTTCCCCGGTTCATCCCTTCCATCGTCGACTTCGCCTTGCCGTACTACCTGTACTGTCTGCGGCTCGTCTTCTCGGCAGGAATGAACTGGAAAAGGAATGATATTTTCATAAAGGAGAAAAAAATGATCCGTCCAGCAAAAACAGACGACGTTCCGCGCATCGTCGAACTCGGCCGTCTTCTGCACGCCGCGTCGAGCTACGCGACGCAGCGTTTCGACGAAGACAAGGTCGCCGACACGATGCGGGCATTGATCGGCGGCTCCGGCGTCGTCTTCGTCGCCGAAATCGACGGCGTCGTCGTCGGCGGAATCGCCGGCGCGGTAACAGAACCGTGGTTCTCGCGCGAAAAAATCGCGTTCGATTATTCGTTTTTCATCGACCCGGCGCGTCGCCACGGAGTCATGGCGGTGCGGCTGCTCAAGACCTTCTTCGACTGGGCGCGCCGGATGGGCGCGGAACGGATCCACATGGGGATCACGACGGGCGTCAATGTCGAAGAAACCGCGCGCCTCTACCGCGCGCTCGGGATGAAAGACGCAGGGGCATTGTTCGAGCGTCAGATGACAGATGACAGAGGACAGAAGACAGAATTGTGATCTGTTTTCAGTATTCAGTGGCCTCATCAGAGGACAGAGGCTATAGCTTGGGGTGAGCGGAGCGAACCCCAACGTTCCGCAGGCGCTGGAATGGTTTTCGTAGGGGCACGGCGTGCCGTGCCCTATCGGCGGTATAGGTTGGGCTGAACGAATGTGAAGCCCAACGATTCCG
>JAISAZ010000017.1 GCA_031266435.1 Accumulibacter sp. | reverse complement strand
TGCCGTGCCGAAGCGAAACCGCGATGTTGCACCGGGTATTCGAGCCGCTCGGTTACGAGGTTTCCTTTGAAGCCTTCGCGTCCGACGAAAAATTCCCGGAATGGCGCGACAGCCGTTACGTGAACCTGACCCTCCGCGGCCAGGTTCGCCTTGCCGATCTCTTGCATCACCTTTACGTTCTGATTCCCGTATTCGACCGGAACAAGCACTACTGGGTCGGCAAGGAAGAAGTCGACAAGCTCCTGCGGCACAGCGAGGAATGGCTGAAGGACCACCCCGAAAAGAACTTCATCGCCCGCCGTTACCTGAACAAAAGCCGCGCCCTGGCCAATCTGGCGCTCGCGCGGCTACAGGCCGCGAACGACGAGACGCCGGAGGAAGACGAGGATTCCCCGCCAAACGAGAGCGAGGAAGAAAAGCGCCTGAGTCTGAACCGGCAGCGCCTCGGTAGCGTGCTGGCTGCTGTGCGGGCTTGCGGCGCGCGCAGTGTGATCGACCTCGGCTGCGGCGAAGGCCATCTTCTTGTCTTGCTCATCAAGGAAAGAAACCTGCGGAAAATCGCCGCGGTGGATGTCTCCTTTTCGGTACTGGAGCGCGCGAAGGAGAAAATAAAATACGAGCAATCGAGCGAAGCGCTAAGAGAGCGTGTCTCGGTTTTCCAGGGGTCGCTCACTTATCGCGACAAGCGTTTCGAGGGATTCGACGCGGCTTGCGTCGTAGAGGTGGTCGAACATCTGGATTTACCGCGTCTCGGCGCTTTCGAGCGCGTATTGTTCCAATACGCCCGACCCAAAAACGTGATCCTGACCACGCCCAACCGCGAATACAACGAAAAATACGGTATCGACGGTCTGCGCCATGGCGATCACCGCTTCGAATGGACGCGGGACGAATTCAGGCGCTGGAGCCAGAGCGCGGCGGCGGAATACGGCTACGCGGTGCGCTTCTCGGATGTCGGCGATGTCGATGAAATGCTTGGCGCGCCGACGCAGATGGCCATTTTTTCAGTGTCGTCTCCAGCGCAGCCGGATGCGAACGGTGCGGCGGGAGTATCGGCATGAACGGCAAGAACTCCACCAGAACGATAGAGATACCCCAACTGGCCGTCGTCGCGCTGATCGGGGTGTCGGGCAGCGGCAAATCGACATTCGCCAGAGTGCACTTCAAGCCGACCGAAATCCTTTCTTCCGACTTTTTCCGGGGCCTCGTCTCGGATGACGAAAACGATCAGGCCGCCTCGAAAGACGCTTTCGATGCCCTGTTCTACCTTGCCGGCAAGCGTCTGGGTGCGGGTAAACTGACGGTGATCGACGCCACCAATGTCCAGAAGGAAGCGCGGAAAGACGTACTCGATCTCGCGCGCGAGCAAAACTGCCACGCGATCGCCATCGTGCTCGACATGCCCGAAGCGCTTTGCCGCGCGCGCAACGCCCTGCGTCCGGACCGGGATTTCGGCGATCACGTCATCAAGCGGCAGGCAATGCAGCTACGCCGTTCGCTGCGCGGGCTCGAAAGAGAAGGATTCCGTTACGTCTTCGTCCTCACCGGCGAAGAAGAGGCCCATGCCGTCGAAATCGTGCGCAAACCTCTGTGGAACGACAAGCGGGAAGAGTGCGGCCCGTTCGACATCGTCGGCGATGTCCATGGATGTTTCGACGAACTGTGCCGGCTCGCCGAAACGCTGGGGTATGGCGTGGATGCGCAAAACTGCGCGCTGACGCCCCATCCGCAGGGCAGAAAGCTCGTCTTCGTCGGCGATCTGGGTGAGCGTGGTCCCGCCGACGGCAAGGTGCTCAAGCTGGTGATGGGCGCGGTCAGGGACAGGATCGCCCGTTGCGTCCTCGGTAACCACGACTTCAAGCTCCTGAAACACCTCAAGGGACGACAGGTCGTCCCCTCGCACGGCCTCGACCTCACGATCGGCGAACTGGCGAATGAAAGCGGGGAATTCAAGAACGACGTTATGCGCTTCCTCGATTCGCTGATCAGCCATTACGTGTTCGATGGAGGAAAGCTCGTCGTCGCCCATGCCGGACTGATCGAAAAATACCAAGGGCGCGGCTCCGGGCGGGTCAAGGATTTTTGCATGTTCGGCGAAACGAACGGTGAGACCGACGAATACGGCCTGCCGGTACGCGCACAATGGGCGAACGACTACCGGGGCAAGGCGCTCGTCGTCTTCGGCCACACGCCCAACCCGGAAGTCTTGAACCTCAACAACACGCTGTGCATCGACACGGGCTGCGTTTTCGGCGGAAAACTCACGGCCTGTCGTTATCCCGAAAGGGAGATCGTGCAAGTCGACGCAGCGCGGGAATATTATCGTCCCGTCAAACCTCTGTTGCCTCTATCGCCATCGAGTCACTCCGGCGACGACACGCTCAACATCGACGATGTCTTGCACCAGCATTACTTCTCGACCCGTTTGAAGCAAAACATAAGGATTCACGAAAACAACGCGATGGCAGCGCTCGAACTGATGAGCCGCTTCGCGGTCGATCCGCACTGGCTGATCTACCTGCCGCCAACCATGTCGCCGTGCGAAACCAGCCGGCTGGAAGGCTTCCTCGAATACCCGGCGGAAGCGTTCAACTACTACAAGACGCGGGGAATCGGACAGGTCGTCTGCGAACAGAAGCACATGGGATCGCGCGCGGTGATCGTGCTATGCCGTAGCGCGCAAATTGCCGCGACGAGATTCGGGGCAAAGGACGGTAAGCGCGGCGTCATCCATACCCGGACCGGGCGAAGCTTTTTCGCCGACGACACCACCGAAGCCGCGCTCCTGGAACGGCTCGACGGAGTTCTGACAGCTTCTGGATTCTGGGATGACTTCCAGACGGAATGGGTCTGCCTCGACGCCGAACTCATGCCGTGGTCGGCCAAAGCGCAGCAACTGATCGAAGACCAATACGCCGCCGTCGGACGCGCCGGCAGGTCGGGGCTTGCAGCCGCGGTCGCCGCCATCGCGCAGACCGTCGAACGCACCGGCGGCGCGGATACCGCCCGCCCGACGCCCGCCAAACCCGGAGAATCGAGCCGGGACGCCGACCTGCAGGAGTTGCTGCAAATCAGCCAGACGAAGCAAGAAGCGCTCGCGCACTACGTCGACGCCTACCGGGTGTATTGCTGGCGCGTAAATTCCATCGACGATTACCGGATCGCGCCCTTCCACATCCTCGCCACGGAAAACAAGGTCTGGAATGCCGAACCCCACGTCACACACATGGAGACGATCCGGCGCTACCTGACGGGGCGGGACGCCGTTTTCATCGCCACGCCGTACAGAGTCGTCGACACCCTGGACGAGACCTCGGTCGCGGCGGGCATCCAGTGGTGGGAAGAACTGATCGCCGCCGGCAACGAAGGGATGGTGGTGAAACCCCGTGATTTCATCGCCACCAGAGGCAACGAGATTCTCCAGCCCGCCGTCAAGTGCCGCGGCAGGGAATACCTGAGAATCATCTACGGTCCGGAATACACCTTGGGAGGCAATCTGGATCGCTTGAAAAAGCGCGCGCTTGGCAAGAAACGCACCCTCGCGCTGAACGAATTCGCGCTCGGCATGGAGTCGCTCGAAAGATTCGTGAGAAAGGAAGCGCTCTACCGGGTGCACGAATGCGTATTTGGCGTCCTTGCGATGGAAAGCGAGCCGGTCGATCCGAGGCTATGACGCCGCCGATGACGCGGCGCATCGCTCATTCCGTTTCCAGTTCATTCTTGGTCGATTCGCCCTGCCGTACTACCCTCCGGCACGGCATCAATGCACAAATGAACTGGAAAAGGAATCAGACGGCCACCAGAATACCCGGCGCGTTCGCTCGCCGCGCGGGCTGCACAACGATCTTGACCTGTTGATCCAGAGACACCAGCGCCTGCATCAGCCGCTCCAGTGAAATGTTCTGGAGCTTGTAGTGACGTAGTTGCGACAGCTTGGGCTGGGTCATGCCCGTGATCGACGCCGCCTTCATCTGGCTCAAGCCGCGCTGGTTGATCAGAGTATTGAGCTTGAGCGCAAGCGCGGCCTTGGCCGTCAGTTCCTCGGCATCGTCAAAGCCCAGGTCCATCAGCACATTGTCGGTGCCCTGAGGATATTCATTGCGATTCATCACTTATCTCTCGCTTGCTCCGTAACGGGCAAACACTGCCTTCAGGCGTCTTTCGATCAATTCCACGTCTGGCTGCGAGTATATATCACAAGCAGTCGTTCAACTTTTTGCGTAGCGCTTCGGTCAATTCGGGAAGCGCGTCGAAAACATCGGCGACGAGACCGCAATCGGCGACCTGAAAAATCGGCGCTTCCGCGTCCTTGTTGATCGCGACGATGAAGCGGCTGTCTTTCATTCCGACGAGGTGTTGAATCGCGCCGGAAAGCCCCACGGCGACGTAGAGGTCGGGGGCGACGATTTTACCGGTCTGACCGACCTGCATTTCACTCGAAGCGAAACCGCCGTCGACCGCCGCTCTCGTCGCGCCGAGCGCCGCGCCGAGGCAGTCGGCCAAGGGTACGAGCAGACGCCGGTAATTCTCCGCGCTGCCGAGCCCCCGCCCGCCGGAAACGACGGCGCGCGCCGTCGAGAGATCGGGGCGTCCGCTGCACCCCTCTTCTCCCGCCGCGCGCGAGACGATGCGGCTCATCGCGAGGTCGCCTGCCGCCGGGATGCGCTCAAAAAGCGCGTTTTTCGACCCTGCCGACCCTGAAGGCGCCGCTTCAAAAGCCGTCGGACGGACGGTGAGCAACTTGACGGGGTCGAGCGAGCGCACGCGCATCAGCGCGCTTGCCGCATGGACCGGGCGAACGAAAATCTCCGGCGACTCGACGGCGACGATGTCGGAAATCGGCGCGACGTCGAGCAGCGCGGCGGCGCGCGGCAAGGCGCTTTTCCAGAACGCCGTCGCTGGCGCGAAGAGATGCGTATAGCCCGACGCGAGACCGACGAGCAACGCGGCGACATTCTCCGGCGACGGGTCGGCGTAATGCGCCGCGGTCGCGCAGAGCAGTTTCGAGATTCCGCAAATCCCGGCGGCGTCCCGGAGTACGGCGTCGAGGTCGGCGCCTTCGCTCCCGACGACGAGAAGGTCGATTTCGGCTCCGACGCGCGTCGCGGCGGTCACGGCGTTTAGCGTCGCGGGGTCGAGCGCGCCGTTTTTGCGTCCGGCGAGAACGAGGCTTCTCAAATGACGCCTCGCTCTTTCAGAAGACGCACGAGTTCGGCGACGCTTTTTACCCGGACGCCGGGTTCGCGTCGCGGAGATTCCATGAAGCTCAAGGTTTCGATATGCGAGATCACATCGACGCCGAGGACTTCGGGCGTGAGAATCTCCAAGGGTTTTTTCCGGGCTTGGACGAGCCTCGCCAAACTCGTGAAACGCGGTTCGTTGAGGCGCAGACCGGCGGTGACGACGGCGGGAAGCGGCAACTCGACGGTTTCGCTCCCTTCGTCGACTTCGCGGACGACCGTTGCGCGATACCCGCCGCCCTCGGCTTCGACCGATATTTCCGAAGCGAAAGCGGCCTGCGGCCAGCCGAGCATCGCCGAGAGCATCGGCCCCGTCTGCGCCGCGTCGTCGTCGGTCGCCTGCTTTCCGCACACGACGAGTTGCGGCGATTCGCGTTCGCACACGGCGCGCAGCAGTTTTGCGACGGCGAGCGGCTGCAACGCGACCGCCGTCGCGATCAGAACGGCGCGATCCGCGCCGCGCGCGAGCGCCGTACGCAGCATCTCCTGAGAGTCGGTTTCGCCCGCCGAGACGGCGATCACTTCTTCGGCAAGCCCTTTTTCCTTCAGGCGGACGGCCTCTTCGAGGGCGATTTCGTCGAAGGGATTCATCACCCTGGGCGCGCCGGAAACGTCGAGCGCCGACCCGTCGGCGCGGACGCGCACCCGCGCGTCGGGATCAGCGACGCGCTTGACGGCGACGAGGATTTTCATGCCGAGCCGCGATCAGGCAAGCGCGAACCCTCCGCGAACTTCAACCCGCTCTTTGTCACTCCGTGGATTTCTTGCGTCCTCCGGAGCGCTTGCGGATTCGGTAGGTCTCGGCGTAGCCGTGCGAATGCCTCGCGTCGGTCAGCAACAGGGCGATCGAGAGCGTATCGCGCGCGATCATCAGTTCTTCGTTGGTCGGGACGACGATGACCTTGATCTTCGAATCCTCGGTCGAAATGATCGTTTCCTGACCATAGACCGCGTTGGCGACAGGGTCGAGCCGAACGTCGAGGAGTTCCAGACTGTCTACGATCGAGCCGCGAAAGCGCGTGGCGTTTTCACCGATCCCGCCGGTGAAGATGATCGCGTCGACACGGCCGAGTTCGAGGGCATAAGCACCGATGTACTTGATCGCGCTGTGGTGCAACACGTCGACGGTGAGTTGCGCGCGCGCGTCGCCCTCGCTGATCGCTTTTTCGAGGTCGCGCATGTCCGAACTGATCCCCGACAGCCCCAAAAGACCGGATCGCGTATTGAGCGCCTCGTGAATCTCGGTGAAGCTCATGCCGACGCACGAGGCAAGGTAATCCGGGATGCCCGCGTCGAGGTCGCCGCAACGCGATCCCATCACAAGACCTTCGAGCGGCGTCAAGCCCATGCTCGTATCGAGCGAATCGCCGTTCCGAATCGCCGTGAACGACGACCCGTTGCCCATATGGCACGAAACGCAGTTGAACTTGTCCTTCGGAATGTCGAGGATTTGCGCCGCGCGCTCGGAAACGAAACGGTGCGACGAGCCGTGGAATCCGAAGCGGCGGACGTGATATTTCTCGTACCACTCGTAAGGCAGCGCGTACATATACGAATCGGGCGGCATCGTCGAGTGGAAGGCGGTGTCGAAGACGGCGATGTTCGGAACGCCCGGAATGACGCTCATGATGGCTTCGATACCGATGATGTTGGCGGGGTTGTGGAGCGGCGCGAGCGGAATGCAGTCCTTGAGCGCGGCGATTACCTCGTCGTCGATCAGCACCGAACTCGAAAAGCGCTCGCCGCCGTGGACGATCCGGTGCCCGACGGCGGCGATATCCGACAAGGAGCTGATGACGCCCTTCTCCGGGTCCGCCAGGTGGTTCAGCACCGTCCGAATCGCCTGGTCGTGCGTCGCTACGTCGTGGTTTTCCCGTACTTTCTCGCTCCTGGATGATTCGTAGGCAAAAACGGAGCCTTCCATGCCGATCCGTTCGACCATGCCCGCGGCGACGCGGCGTTCGTCCCGCATGTCGAGCAACTGGTATTTGAGCGACGAACTCCCGCAATTCAAAACAAAAACGTACATGCTTTAATCTCCTCGTATATCGGCCATAGTAGTATCTCATTCCTTTTCCAGTTCATTCATGCTTTGATGCCGAGCCGCAGACAGTACAAGTAGTACGGCAAGGCGAAGTCGACGATGGAAGGGATGAACTGGAAAAGGAATCACACCCGGAACCGCCGGATCGGGCGATTCTATCAGAGGTCTGAAAATGAGCCTAGAAATCGCGCCAAACGCCCGCCGCCAGCGCTTTCCGGCGGCGTATTCTTCACCCTTGCCTGCTTCACCTCGCGACACGCAAGACCTGTGAAGCGGCTCGTGTTTCCTGAGCGTAAACGAACTGGAAAAGGAATTATTCCCGCCCATCCCGCCCATTTTCGTGGAACTAAATCTAGTGCCACGCCAAAGATTCAATACTATATTTAGTTGAAAACTTGATTTTCGCGTCAAACGAGCGCATGATATTCCACTTCAGCAGGAAGCGCGTGGAAATGTCAGGCGCAGGCTCAGGAAGAAAGGAAACACAGTGAACGGTACCCCGGTAACCGCAACGGCGCAGCAGGAAACGCCGTCGCTTCCCGAACAGGAAATCTCGTCCGAAGTCCTCCTCGAAAAATACGCGAAAGGAAACGAAAAGACGATCCGCGACGTGCGCCGCCGCGTCGCGCGCGCCCTCGCCGCCAACGAGGACGAAAAACACCGCGCCCGCTGGGAGGAACGCTTCCTCTGGGCGCAGGAAAACGGTTTCGTCCCGGCGGGGCGCATCAATTCCGCTGCGGGGACCCCGCTTGCCGCGACCTTGATCAACTGTTTCGTCCAGCCGGTCGGCGACTCGGTCGTCGAAACCGTCGAAGGCAAACCCGGCATCTACAGCGCCTTGGCAGAAGCGGCCGAAACGATGCGCCGGGGCGGCGGCGTCGGCTACGATTTTTCCTCGATCCGTCCGCAGGGCGCGCTCGTCAAGGGAACGCAGTCGCGCGCGTCGGGGCCGGTCTCGTATATGCGCGTTTTCGACCGCTCGTGTGAAACGGTCGAATCCGCCGGAGCGCGGCGCGGCGCGCAAATGGGCGTGTTGCGCTGCGACCACCCGGACATCGAGGTCTTCATCCACGCCAAGGATCGGGGCGACCTGACCAATTTCAACATCTCGATCGGCGTCTCGGACCATTTCATGCAGGCGGTCGAAAAAGACGACTTCATCGAACTGACGCACCGCGCCGAACCCAACGTCGACATCGGGGGCGCTTACCAGCGAGGCGACGGTCAATGGGTCTATCGCAAAATCCGCGCCCGCGACCTCTGGGACCAGGTCATGAAATCGACCTACGACCACGCCGAGCCTGGAATCCTTTTCCTCGACCGGATGAACCGCGACAACAACCTCTACTATTGTGAAGTGATCGAAGCGACGAACCCCTGCGCCGAACAGCCGCTTCCCTCCTACGGTTGCTGCTGCCTGGGTTCGATCAACCTGACGCTTTTCGTCCGCGACCCATTTTCCGACCGCGCCGAATTCGACTTCCCGGCCTTCGGAGAAGTCGTGAAGACCTCGGTCCGCATGCTCGATAACGTGCTCGACATCACCGCGTGGCCGCTGGAACGCCAGAAGGAAGAAGCCGCCAACAAGCGCCGGATCGGCCTTGGGTTTACCGGGATGGGCGACGCGCTCTGCATGCTGCGTCTGCGCTACGATACCGAAGAAGCCGCGTCGATGGCCGCGCGCGTCTCGGAGTATATGCGCGACACCGCCTACCTCGCGTCCGTCGATCTCGCGCGGGAACGCGGCGCCTTCCCGCTGTTCAACGCCGAACTCTATCTTTCGGGAAGCAATTTCGCCTCGCGCCTGCCGACCGAAATCAAAGCCGAGATCCGCGAGCACGGCCTGCGCAATTCGCACCTCTTGTCGATCGCACCGACCGGGACGATCTCGCTGGCGTTCGCCGACAACGCGAGCAACGGCATCGAGCCGCCGTTCTCCTGGGTCTACAGCCGCAAAAAACGCATGGCCGACGGGACGCTCAAGGAGTACACGGTCGAAGATTACGCTTGGCGCCTCTATAAACACAGAGGCGGCAACGTCGACAAACTGCCGGATTACTTCATCACCGCGCTACAGATTTCCGCGAAAGCGCACAAAGACATGGTCGCCGCCGTCGCGCCCTATATCGACACGTCGATTTCCAAAACGGTCAACGTCCCGATCGATTACCCCTACGAAGACTTCCAGTCCCTCTATATGAACGCGTGGAAATCGGGTCTCAAGGGGCTTGCGACCTACCGTCCCAACAGCGTTCTCGGCGCCGTGCTCTCCGTCGAGAACGTCAAAAAGCAGGAGGACAAGAAACTGCCGCAGGATTTCGTCAACGGCGACGCCAACCGGCGTCTGTCGATCAAGCATCTGCCCGCGCCGGTGCTCTCCAGTCTGCGCTGGCCCGGACGCCCGGACCTGCCCGAAGGCAATATGGCTTGGACCTATATGATCGAACACGAACTCGGCAAGTTCGCCCTTTTCGTGGGGCACGTCGAACAGGAAGGTCGCGCCTGGCCTTTTGAAGTCTGGGTCAACGGGCCGGAACAGCCGCGCGGACTCGGCGCCGTCGCCAAGACCTTGTCGATGGACATGCGCGCCAACGACAACGGATGGCTCGAACTCAAGCTCGAATCGCTTGCGAAAACGCCCAACGACGACGGTTTCGACATGCCCTTCCCGCCGCACGGCGAGCGCAAACGCATGCCGTCGGTCGTCTCGGCGATGGCGCGCCTGATCCAGTACCGCGTCGAACAGATCGGCGCTTTCAGCCGCGAAGGTCCGACGCCGGTTCTCGACGCGCTGTTCAGCCTCAAGGAACCCAAGACGGGAACCGACGGAACGCTTTCCTGGACCGTCGACATCTTCAATCCGGCGACGGGCGAGGATTTCGTTCTCGGACTGAAGGAAATCACCCTGCCCGACGGTGTCACGCGACCCTACTCGGTCTGGCTTTCGGGGAACTACCCGCGCGCGCTCGACGGCCTGACCAAACTGCTCTCGCTCGACATGCGCGTGATCGACCCGGCGTGGATCGGGATGAAACTCCGGAAACTCCTCGACTACCCCGAACCGCTCGGCGACTTCATGGCCTTCACCCCCGGAACGCGCAAACAGCGGACTTACCCCTCGACGGTCGCGTACATCGCCAGCCTGATCATCCACCGTTATTCGATGCTCGGAATTCTTGACGAGAACGGAATTCCCCTGCAAGAAATGGGGATTCTCGAAGCGCCGGTGAGCAACGGCACGGAACTTGCATTGCCGACCCCCGGAAAACTCTGCGCCGAGTGCGGAAACCACACGATGATCCGCAAGGACGGTTGCGATTTCTGCACCGCGTGCGGAGCGGTCGGGTCGTGCGGATGAGGAGAAAAGCGCCTTGGCCTTGAACCCGGAAACCGCAGTTTTGAAACAGATCGTCTGCCCCGAATGCGGAAAGCGCTTGCTGCTCGAAGTCGAGACGGAAGGGCGCGAATACCGTTGCCCCGTCTGTGGAGCGCTTTTCCGCGCGGTCCGGCAAGGCGACGCGCTGACGGTCGTTTTCGACGGGGATGGCACCCACCGGGAATCCGACGCGGAGGCTCAAAAGCGCTGACCCGGCGACCGTTTATGGCGAACCCTTCCAGACGAGTCCTCTGGGAGGGTTTCGTTCCTCGTTTACTTCCCCCTACTCTTCCTACTCTCCGCGCGCACCGCCGACGGCGTCCGCCGTATCGTTGAGAAGGCTGCGCGTCGCGGTCGCAATGAAGGCGTCGAGCTTTTTTTCCATCGCGTCCGCGTCACCCGCTTCCGGCAGCGGAACGGCCTGACCGTTCGCGCCGAAGCGATACGCGTAAAGGCGCGCCTTGGCGTTTTTCGGTTTGACCAGGATGCGCTCGCCGCTGATGAAGGCGACGGTCTGGCCGCCCCCCGAAGGCTTGATGACGGCAAAGCCCGCGTCGCCCTGGGGCAGACTCAGGAGGTCGCGCCCCCAACACTGATGCCGCGTCGCGCCGCCGAGTCGCCCCATGGCGGTCGGAACGACGTCCACCTGCGAGCCGACGATCTCGCGCGTCGCGCCGAACTTTTCCTGGATTCCCGGCGCGATCAGGAGCAAGGGCACGTTGAAACGGTAGAGATCCATTTCGGTCAAATGTTCGGGGCTGCCGAAGCCGTGGTCGCCCAGAACGACGAACAGCGTTTCCCGATAGTAGGGCGAGGATTTTGCCTTGGTGAAAAATTGCCCGAGCGCCCAATCGGAGTATCGCATCGCGGTCAAATGCTCGTCGAGCGCGCCGAAGCCCGATACGCGCTCGATCGGCAGTTTCTGCGGCAAAGCGTAGGGCGTATGGTTGGAAAGACTCTGCAAAAGCGCGTAGAAGGGTTTTCCGGTCGCGGAGAGTTTTTCCAGTTCCGCGACCGCGCGCGTAAACATATCCTCGTCGGAAACGCCCCAGGTCGGGTCCGAGAAAACCGGATCCACATAATCGTTGCGCCCGATGAAATTCGTCATCCCCTGCTTGCCGAAAAAACCCGACTGGTTGTCCCACGCGAAATCGCCGTTATAAACGTAGACGTCCCGGTAGCCGCGCGCTTTCAACAAGCGCGGCAAGCCTGAAAACGCGTGCCCGCCTTCGGGTGTTTGCATCAGGTATTCGAAACTCGGCAGGTTGGGAAAACACGCCATGGTGGCGAACATGCCTTGGTGCGTGTGCGTTCCGTTGCTGAAAAAACGGGTGAAAAGCAGACCTTCGCGCGCGAGCGCATCGAAATGCGGCGTGATGTCGCCGGACGCGCCCAAAGCGCCGACGTAACGTCCGGCAAAGCTCTCCAGAAGGATGAAGACGACGTTTTTGACGGGAAGCGTTTTTTCCGTCGGCGGAACGAAATCCCGGCGCACGGACGCCGTATCGGCGTCGACGAGCGTATCGTCGGCGGTCAGCAGCATCGTGCGAACGACGCGCAAAGCCTCATCGGGCGGCAGCGACGAACGCCAGACATTCTCCCGATGCGGCGAAAATCGGGCGCGCGCCGCGTCGACGAGCGTGAGCACGCCATTCTGGCCGAGTTGGTTGGCGAACATCGATTCGGTCGTAAACGCGTCGCCCCAGCGCAGCGGCGGTCCCTGCCGCAAAGTGCCGCGCGCGGCCAGAACCGCGAGGACGAGGCAGGAGAGAAATGCAAACGCGCGCAAGAGCCACGAAGCCCTCTTGCCCGGGACGCCGGACGCAAAGCGCGTACGCCGCTCGATGAGCGCGAACAGCCGGCGAAAAATCTCGACGGCCAAAGCCCAGAAAAAAAGGAGGCGCAGAACGGGAAAACCGTGCCAGAGCATACTCAGCACGGTTTTTGAATCCTCCGCGAGGTATTGGAATACCAAGCCGTTCAATCGCTGGTGGAATTCCCGGTAAAAATCCAGTTCAACGACACCGAGAAAAAGAACGACGGCGGTCACAAACGTCAAATAAGCGCGCATCAGCCCACGCGCCGCCATGAGTCGGGGGCTGAAAATCGGAAAAAGCACGAGGATCAGGGGCAACAGCGTGTAAGCGACGGCGCGGAGGTCGAAGCGCAGGCCGTTGTAAAATGCTTCGAGAAAAACGCCGGCGGGCGCGTCCCCGATCAAATCGCGGTTGTAAAAAAACAAGACCAGCCGCAACAGCGTAAACACGGCAAGCAACGCCAAGCCGCTCGCGCACAGCAAGGCCAGATGGCCGGCAAGCGTCGGCGCCCGCGCGTCGCGGCGGGAAAGAATATCTTCGTCGAGTGTCACTCTTTATCCTTTTATCATCATGCGCGCCGAGTCATTTCGACAACACGTGTCGCTCGAAACAACAAATAGGAGCCGAAAGCCGGTTTCCGGCACGAGCGGCGACATTATCGCCGAAAGATATGAAAAAACGTCAAATACGGCGGTTCATTCCATTTCCGGTTCATCCCTGGTCGACTTCGCCTTGCGGCACGTAAGACCTGTAAAGCGGCTCGGCATCAAAACATGAATGAACTGGAAAGGAATCACCCCCGTTTTTTGCGCAGGACATAAATACGCCACAGGGCGTAAGCCGGCAAAAAATCGACGTGATCCGTGACTTCAAAGCCCGCTTGGCGGAATTCGGATTCGATGCGGGTTTTCTCGACCACAAAGCGGTTTTGGAAAACGCCGTCGGCGCAGTCCCTGCGGGCTTCGAGGCGTTTGCGCTTCCACGCCTTGAAGTTGCCGTCAACCCAGAGAGAAATCACCAGGCTTTCCCGCGTGACGCGATGAAATTCACGCAGCAGCGCGAGTCGATGTTCGGAGAGGCCGACATGATGCAAAAAACGCATACAGAAAACGCAGTCGACCGCCGCGTCTTCGAGACCGACGTCAAAAGCGGAGGTCTGAAAAATCCGCACGCGATCCAGTGCCTGTGGCTGCGTGCGGCGAGCGGTATCCAGCATACCCGGCGAATAGTCCGCCGCGAAGAGCATCCGGTCGGGCTTTTCCAGAAGCATCGGCCAGAAACGTCCGGCGCCGCAGGGAAGATCGAGCACACGCACGGGATCGCCCGCGCGGTGGAGCGCCTTTCGGGCGATTTGAATTTCCCGCCAGTTGGAAAGTCGCCGCGCCCATCCGGCCCGATGCTTGTGAAAATAGTTTTCGGCGTGGGGAAGATCGTATTTGCGCGAAAATTCGAGTTCCACGTGGTTTTTTGAAGGCATCGGCGTCTCGCGGGGCTTGGGAAAAATGCCGCCATTGTCGGTGCTGCGCCGTCAAGGAAAAGTCAAGGAGAAATGAAAAAATCGTAAAGACCGCCGACGGCGATCACCGACGCTCTCCCCCGTCCGTTCCGGCGTCGGGCATTGCGGCGCGATCCGGCAGAAGGGCGTCGAAGTCACGCAGACCGTTTTCAAGAGCCGGATTGCCGATCCAGCGTGTGTGCGCCCGGAAATCCGGGTTGACGAGGCTCAGTTCGGCTTGAAAACTGTCGTATCGCAGACCGGCCAGATCCGACCACGTATGGATGAAATGAGCATTACTGTATTTGCGGTCGAGTATCGGGCCGAAATCAAAGGCGTGCGTTTTTTTCCATTCGTCCGACGCATGGAGGATGAAAGGAATCGCATACATATTCCGGCTTGGCGCGGCTTCGTTGCGCCCTCTCGTTTGGTGCGGCGCTTCGTCGAAGACTTCTTCGCCGTGGTCGGAAAAATAGACCAGAAAACCACGGGCGCGGTTTCGTGAAAAGGCGTCGATCAGGCGGGAGACCACAAAATCGTTGTATAGAACACCGTTATCATAGCTGTTGTAAATCTTGACCTGACTCTCGCTCAATACCGACGGCACAGCTTCGCGGTCGATGAACTTTTCATATTCCCTTGGGTAGCGCCGAGCGGACCCCATGTGTGTGCCCAGCAGATGAACGACGATGAATTTTTTTCCGGCAGGGTCCGCCAAGGCCTCGGCAAACGGTCCGAATACGACTTCGTCGTACGACCGGGAATTCTGAACGCGCTGGTGGTTCAGGTAGCGCGCTTCGTCCGCCTGCCGTGAAAACTGCGTCAGCAGGGTATTTCGCCGCGTCATGGTCTGCTGGTTGGTGATCCACCAGCTTTTATAACCGGCCTGTTTCATCAGGTTCATCAAATTCGGCTCGGTCAAAAAGCGTCCCGGCTCTTCCTCATTGGCGAAGCTGAGCGCCTGTTGCAAGGCTTCGATCGTGTAGGGACGCGAGGTAATCACATCGTTGAAGACCTGGAGTTTCCCCTCCGCCCGCAAGGCGTCGAGTCGGGGCGTCGTTTTGCGCGGATAGCCGTACAGACTCATGCGCCGGCTCGTCGTCGATTCCCCGATGACGAGCACGAGCGTGCGCGGCGTGTCGCCGTTGAGGTCGACGAGGTTTTGCAACGGCGGCAAGGCGGAATTTTCCCGCAGAAGTTCTTCGATGACGTCGGCCTGATGACGGTAATACGCATATCCCATCAGTAATTGCCAAGGGACGGCGGGTTCCAGTCGGGCTTGCAGTTTCAACGTGGCGTACCTGAAACTTGTGCGGCCTTTCATGTATCCGATATAGGGGTAGCCCAGATTGGGCAGAACGAGGAGAAGGGAAACGGCGACCGCGGGAAAGCGTGGCAGAGTGACCGGACGCAGCCTGCGCCAGAGCAGCCAAGCGAGCAGCGTATAGACGGCCAGCCCAAGGATGAGCCGGAGGTCGAGATAGGCTTCCAGGTATTCTTGCGATTCCTCCAGATTGGTTTCAAAAAGAGTAAAGAAGACACTCTTCGAGAATTCCTGACCGTAAATGGCCAAATAGCTCAGGTTGACCAGCGACGCCGCCCAAAGAACGACGCCGATGAACGCGCTGATTTGTCGCGTCCAGCGCGGGAACAGCAGAACCGGCGCCAGCCAGATGAAACTCAGTAAAAATGCGTCGCGCAAACCGGTAAATCCCGCCATCGGAACGAGCAGGGTCTGGTGTATGCCGGAAAAATACCAGAAAAAAAGATAGAGCCACCCCAGTCCCGCCCAGTCGATACGTTTGCGGGATCGCTCCACGGACTTCAGGGAAAATCTCATTGAATTACTCGATGGACAAGAAATGCTCCATTCTTGTCTTTACACCGTTGGGCTTTTGTCAAGGAAGCGCGAAAAAAACGTGAAATCGCGCGGGCTGCGCGGCGGTCGGTTCAGCGCGTTTCCTTATCCCGGCGTCGAGCACGCAGGCGGTCGATCCAGACGTCGACCTCCGGGTCATCGGGCGCACGGTCGAGATAGCGCGAAAGCCAGACGCGCTCTTCCCGCGCGTCCAGGATCGGCGTGTGACGCTGAAACTGTTCGAGGTCCTTGACGCGGTCGCGCCAGCCGAAGACGAGCGCGCGGAGTTTTTCCAGGTCGATCAGGCAGGTTTCATAGCCGCTGTCTGTCGTCTCCCGCACAAAGATATGGCGCGGATAAAAACAGCAATGGATGAGGCCGGCGTAATGCAGCCGTCGGGCGAGCGCGCCGCACGCCGCGAGCAACTGGATGCGACGGGCGCGATCAACACGCGCATCGTCCAGACGGGTCGCCAGATCGCACCATTCGTCGAGCGCGCGCGTCATGAGGACAGCGCGTACGCCGCCGCGCCCTCGCCGCTCGGCGTAGAAACTCGCTTCGACGATGGGAAGCCCCCGTGCGCGACAGCGCAGGATATTGCGGAATTCACGGGCGAGCGTCGGTTCGCCGAAGGGCGCGCTGAGGCTCCGCGTGAGGTGATTGCACTGCCGTTTCAGAAAAAATCCGTGTCCGTCGATGTCCAGCCGACAGACCGCGCTCCAGCCGCCCCGGTCGACGTTGGGCTCGTCTACCGTCGGAAGTTCCAGCGCCCAGAGGGCGTCGAAGCCCGCCAGACCATGACGTTCCAGCAAGAATATGTCTTCATCGGCGATATAGTCGCGTATTCGGAAAGAATACATCGGGAGGCGGCTTTGTGAAAAAACGCCGCCATTGTCGGCAACACGCCGTCAAGTACCCGTCAAGAGGAAATGAAAAAAGAGTGAAACGTCAAAGGTATTAGAACTCGCGGCGTCCCGCCTCCTCTACGCGCATGAGCAAACGGCAGTGCGACCAACTCAATTCGGCACGCAGTGTGTGCCGAATCGGGAATGTTTCATAAAACTGACGCATTGGACGCAATCCTGTACAAACGCGGTCGTGGTATCCAGGTCAGCGCGAATCCTTATCCTGTCGTCGTGCGCGCAGGCGGTTCATCCAGACGTCGACCTCCGGGTCGTCAGGCGCGCGGTCGAGATAGTGGGAAAGCAGGACGCGCACGTCGCTCGCATCAAGCGTGTGCGCGTGACGCAGAAACTGTTCGAGGTCCTTGACACGGTCACGCTTCCCGAAAAGGATCGCGCGCGTTTTCTCCAGGTCGATCAAACAGGTTTCATAAGTTCCATCGTCGGCGATGCGTACAAAAATGTGATGCGGATAGAAACACGAATGCGTGATGCCGGCGTCATGGAGGCGCCGCGCCAACGCGCCGCACGCCGCGAGCAGTTTACGGCGACGCGAGTCGTCCACGCGGGCGTCGTTCAGCGCGGACGCCATGTCGCGCCAACCGTCGAGCGCGTGCGTCAGCAGGATCGCGCACACACCGTGACCGCGCGCGTCGTTCCGCAGCCGCCGTTCGGCATAAAATGCCGCTCGCACGGCGGGAAGGCCCAGCGCCCGATAGCGCTCGATGTTACGAAATTCGCGGGCGAACGTCGATTCGCCGAAGGGCGCGTAAAGGCTCCGCGTGAGGTGATTGCACTGCCGCTTCAGAAAAAATCCGTGTCCGTCGATATCCAGCCGACAGACCGCGCTCCACCCGCCCCGACCGACGTTGGGAGCATCCACCGCCGCCCGCTCGACCTCCCAGAGCGCGTCGAAACTCGCCAGAGAGCAACGCTCAAGCAATGGCGCGTCTTCGTCGGCAAGGAAATCACGCATGGAAGGCACTCCGAACACTCTGGAAAAACCGAGTCGCCAAAGAAGCCGAAACAGCCGGACCGCCCAGCGCCGCTCTCATCGCGCAAGGTCTGAAATGGCTGTTCAGCAACGAACAGCGCCGCCGATTTCTTCGGACGCCCGACATCCTCCTCAATTCGCGGCTTTCGAATATTCTTCCATGATCGCCGTCATGGCCTCCGCCGCCCCGTGCGGGATGTAGTACTCGACGTACCCGGTCAGATGCGTACGCGCCGGATTGATCTCGACGGTCGGTATCCCCATGTGCGTCGCCATGATGACCGGCTGCGAGATATAGGGAAACACAGCGGTCGTCCCGATCAGAAAAACCATCCCGAAGCCTTCGTCGACCGCGTCCTGGAGGCGGTAGAGCGCCTTTTCGGGAAGCATTTCGCCGAACAGCACGACGTTCGGCCGCACGACACCGCCGCATTTTTCGCAACGCGGGAGCTTCCCCGCCGAAATATCTTCGTCGGGTGTCGAAGGCGGCGCGGGATGGTCGCAGCGCATGCAACGGCGCGTTTCGAGCGTCCCGTGGATTTCGATCACGTCGCTACTCCCGGCGCGCGGGTGCAGACCGTCGATATTCTGGGTCAGCACGACGACCTTGAGGAATTTTTCGAATTCGGCGATGACCCGGTGCGCGGCGTTCGGCTGGACCGCCCCGCAGTTGTGCTGGATCTGCGACAGGTATTTCCACGTGATCTCAGGGTGCGACGCGAGGCAACGCCCCGAAATCGCTTCCTCGATCGGCATGCCTTCTTCAGTATCGCCGCTGTTGTAAAGACCGCCGACGCCACGGTAGGTCGGCAATCCAGAATCCGCCGAAACTCCCGCGCCGGTGATGAAAAGAACGCGCCGGCACGTATGAAGTCTTTCGGCAATTTCACGATAAGTTTTCCGCATCCCCCTCCTCCTCGTCAAGGAACCCAAGCCCAGAGTATCGCCTCTTCGTCCACTCTCTCGAATGGAAGATTGTAGCGAAACCTGTAGAATTATGTGCGTCTCAATCTCTACAAAAATGAGGAGCCAGCGCTTTCATGTCGAGCCGCCTGATCACCCATTGGACAGACTACGCATCCGCGTTGCGGGAGATTTTGCCTTCTCTGTCGCGCAATCTTCGCATCTTCGACGAAGACCTGAGCCACACCGACCTGGAATCCCCGGCGCATTCGGAAACTCTCCGCCGCTTTCTCGGCGCGAACCGTAACAACGTCTGCGAAATCATCCTGAGAAACCCGTCGCCGTTCCGCAACGACAGTCCGCGGCTCATGGCGATTCTCGGCTTGTATTCCGAAAGACTTCGGGTCTTCGAGTGCCCCGCCCAGATTCTGACGCTTCACGATAACATCCTTCTCGTCGATGAAAAATGCGCGTTGATCCGCATTCACAAAGACCACGCGCGCTCGAAAGTCATTCTGGACGACGCGGAGGAATGCAGACCCTACGCCGAACGCTTCAACGAGATACTCGCCGAATGCAGCACACGGATTTACCCGACGACGCTTGGGCTGTGAGCCGACGCCGTCGCTTCGGCACGAAGCGCGGACGGCGACGAATTCAGCGCGGCAGTTTCAGCGTGATCGTCGTCCCCGCGCCGACTGTGCTTTTCACTTCGATTTCGCCGCCGTGGAGCTTGACGCCGTGCTTGACGATCGAAAGACCGAGGCCGGTTCCTTCGACGGCGGAACACCGGCTTTTATCGACGCGGTAGAAGCGCTCGAAAATACGTTCCTGTTCGTCGGCGGGAATCCCGATTCCCGTATCGGTCACGGAAAGGAGCGCGTGCGACGCGGTATTTTCCAGAAAGACCGTGACGCTGCCGCCTTCGACGTTGTATTTTATCGCGTTATCGAGGATGTTCATGACGACTTCGTCCAGGATGCGCCTCACGCCCCGGATTTTCGTGATTTCCGCATTCTCCGCACTCTCTTCTTCGGAAAGTGCGATCGTCACGCTCTTTTTGGACGCCGATTCGGCGAGGCGCGCGGCTACGTCTTCGACGAGTTCTTTCAGGTCGATCGCTTCGCGCGGGTGCGAGCCGTCGTCCTCGTCGAGTTTGGAAAGCATCACGATGTCGCCGATCAGACTGATGAGCCGCTGGGCTTCGCCGCAGATCTTTTCGGCGAATACGGGGACATCTTCGATTTTTGCGACGCCGTTGGATATTATTTCAGCGTACCCGGAGATCGCGGTCAGCGGCGTTTTCAGCTCGTGCGAGACGTTGGCAGTGAATTCCCGGCGCAGTATCTCCCTGTTTTCGCGCTCGGTCACGTCGAGCAGGACGACGACGACGCCTTGGACGCTCCCGGCGTCTACGACGGGGTTGGCCATGATCTGGATGTATTTGCCCTCCGATTCGGCCAGAGCTTCCGACGACGCACCGTCGAGCGCGCTCGTCACGGCGCGGTAGAAAGGCTCGCTCCGGCTCCATTCGAGCGCGTTTCGGTGAATCGGGTCGTTTACACGGGCGCGAAGGAGCGCTGTTGCGCTCGCGTTGCACGACAGGACGCGCGCGTCGCGGTCGAGCACGAGCAATCCCTCGCGCATATTATCGGTAATCGCCGAGAACTCGATCTGCTTGCGCCGTATTTCGCGCATTTGTTCGGCGATCGTGTCGTTCTGCTTCTTCATGCGCGAGAGTAGCGGAGCGAGTTCGTCGTAGACGGCGTTTTCTTCCGGGGCGTCGAGGTTGAGCCGGTTGATCGGTTCGACGATCAAACGCGTCACCCGCGTTCCGATCGTCGCCGCGACCGCGAAGACCGACGCCACGATCGCCAGCGTAATGAAAATCAGCCGGAGAAACGAGAGGAAGACGCTGTCGGTCGCGCTCGCCACGCGAAGAACGCTTCCGTCGGAGAGGCGCATCGCGTGGTAGAAGGTTTGTTTACTGAGCGTTCGGGAAAAATGCGCGCCCTGCCCGACCCCGCTTTCAAGCGCCGCCTTGATTTCCGGGCGGTCTCGATGGTTTTCCATCCGCGCGGCGTCGGCCTCGCTGTCGAAGATGACGCTGCCGTCCGGGCGGATCAGCGTGATGCGCAATTCGCGCGGGAGGGGTTCGAGCGACTTTAGATAAGCTTCGCCGGAAAGTTCGACGGCGGCGGCGATGTACGCCGCGTCCTTGCCGACTTCGACCCGCTGGCTCTCCGAAAGATTCCGGTAGACGACAAAATGAATGAGTATTGCGGTCAGGACGATCGAAATTCCGGCCAAGAGGCACGAGAAGAAGAGTATTCTTTTTTTCAACGCGCGAGCCTCATTTGAAGACGCCCCGCGTCGGCGTCACGCGCGCCGGCAGAGGAAAGATCATTCCGGGTCCGGGCGCTCATCGGCGCTTCCAAAGCGAGGTTTCCATCCGGTAGCCGACGCCGCGCACGGTCTGGATGAATTTTTGGCACGCGCCGAGTTTCACGCGCAGCGCGCGGATATGGACGTCGACGGTTCGCGTTTCGCCGTCGAAGTCGTAACCCCACACCGCCGAGAGAATCCTGTCCCTCGACAGGGCTTTTCCCTCGTTGTTCAAAAGATAGACGAGCAGGTCGAATTCCTTGAGCGTGAGTGAAACTTCTTCGGCGCCGACGTTGACGACGTGGCGCGGAAGGCTCACGAACAACTCGCCGACGCGGTGCTCGCCTTTCGGTTCGTCGTGCGGAACGCGCCTCAGAAGGCTCCGCACACGGGCGACGAGTTCCATGATCCCGAAGGGCTTGGGCATGTAATCGTCGGCGCCGGCGTCGAGGCCGAGCACTTTGTCGTATTCGGCGCCCTTCGCGGTGAGCATCATGACCGGCAGTTCCGCCGTCGCTGCCGAGCGCCGCAGTTTTCTCAGTATCGAGAGGCCGTCCTCTCCGGGAAGCATGATGTCGAGAAGGACGAGCGAAGGCGCGCCGTTCTGTACCGCCTTCCAGAAGTCGGCGCCGCACGAAAAACCTTCCGCGTCGAAACCCGTGTTCCGCAAGGTGTATACGACAAGCTCGCGGATGTTGTCGTCATCCTCCACTACGTAGATCATCCTGGAACCTCTTTCTCTTCCCGGTAATGGAGTATACAACCCATTCGGCGATGTTCGCCGAATGGTCGCCGATGCGCTCAAGATACTTCGATATCATCAGCAGGTTGAAGCAGGCTTCGCCCTTGGCGCTGTCGTTCGATACGATGGCGATCAGCCCGCTCCGTATCCGGGCGAACAGGTCGTCGACGACATCGTCGTAGACGATCACGCTTCGAGCCTTCGCAAGGTCGCCCGCGACGAAAGCGTCGACGCTGTCGGAAAGCATTTTCAGCGTCGCGCGCGACATGTCCTCGATATGAATGTCGCTTTTCACCGAACTGCCGACCATATAGCTCGAAATCTTGGCGATGTTCGCTGCCTGATCGCCGATTCGCTCCATATCGGTCACGATCATCTGCGCCGACGTGATCTGCCGCAGGTCGCTTGCGACGGGCTGCTCGCGCAACAGAAGCCGAATGCAGATTTCTTCGATCTCGTGCTTGCTCGCCTCGATCCCGCTCTTCAACTTGAGCGCTTTTTCGCGGTACGGTCTCGATTCGCCGATGAGACCCTTCGCCGCGCACTCGATCGCGTCCTCGCACAGCGCGCCCATGCGGATGATCCCGGTATGAAGCGCTTCGAGTTGTTTCTTGTATCCTTCTCTCATATCACCCAAACCTCCCGGTGATATAATTTTCCGTGCGTTTGTCATCGGGCAGGGAGAATATCTTTTCGGTCGCGTCGTACTCTATCATCTCTCCGAGAAAAAAGAACGCCGTCCTGTCCGAAATGCGCGCCGCCTGCTGCATATTGTGCGTTACTATGACTATTGTATACTCCTTCTTGAGTTCGGCGACGAGGTCTTCGATCCTCGACGTCGAAATGGGGTCGAGCGCGGAGGTCGGCTCGTCCATCAGCAGAACCTCCGGCGATACGGCGAGCGCGCGCGCGATGCACATCCTCTGCTGCTGCCCGCCGGACAATGAAAGCGCATTCTCGTTCAGCCTGTCCTTGATCTCGTCCCAGATCGCGGCGTCGCGCAGCGATTTTTCGATGATCGCGTCGAGTTTCACCCGCGCTCGAATCCCGTGCGTGCGCGGCCCGAAGGCGATGTTGTCGTAAACGCTCATCGCAAAGGGCGTCGGCTTCTGGAAAACCATTCCAACGCGTTTGCGCAATACGCTTACGTCGGTCTCCTCCGCGTAGATGTCCTCGCCGTCGAGCGTGACCTTCCCTTCGATCCTGCACCCTTCGACCAGGTCGTTCATGCGGTTCAATGTCCTGAGGAAAGTCGATTTTCCGCAACCCGAAGGACCGATCAGCGCCGTGACCTCGCGCGCGGGAATCGCCATGCCAATGTCTCGCAGCGCATGGTTTGCGCCGTAGTATAGATTCAGTTTATCCACAATCAGCTTATCCACATTTCCCTTCCGTAATCCTCTTGGCAAGAGCGACCGACGACATATTGATCACGATGACGAGAATCAGCAGCACGACCGCGGTCGCGTAGGCCTGGTCGACGTGCAGTCCTTCGCTGGACAGACTGTACATATGAACGGACAGGGTCCTCACCGAGGAAAACGCGCTGTCGGGGATTTTCGCCACGGTGCCGGCGGTAAAAATGAGCGCGGCAGTTTCTCCGACGACCCGACCGATGCAGAGAATGATTCCAGCGAGGATTCCGGGCACGGCGGGCGGGAGCACGATCGAAAACACCGTCCGCAAGCGTCCGGCGCCGAGACCGAAACTGCCTTCGCGGTACGAATCCGGCACCGCGATCAAGGCTTCCTCGGTCGTTCGCATGATGACCGGCAGGATCATGACTGCCATCGTGAACGCGCCGGCGAGCAGCGAATACCCCCAGCCCAGGGTCATTACAAAGCACAGCATCCCGAAAAGGCCGTAGACGATCGACGGAATTCCCGCCAGCGTCTCGGCGGCGAGCCGGACGAGCGGAACGAGCCGGTTCCCCCGGCGCGCGTATTCGGTCATATAGACCGCCGCAAAGATTCCGAGCGGCGCCGAGATCAGGAGCGACAAGGCCGTCATGATCGCGGTATTGATCAGCGCGGGGACGAGAGAAACGTTCACGCTGTCGTAACGCCACGCGAAAATCTCCGGCGTGATATTGGGTACACCCATGACAACGATGTAGCCCACGATGAAAAAAATGATGGAAACCGTCGCGACGGCGGCTGCCAGGACGCAGGCGCGCAAAGCGAGCGAGAGCGGCTTGATTCCCTCGAATCCGCGCATCATCGTCTTCACGGGACTTTTCTCCCGATCGAGAGCGCCATCGACGTGTTCAGAATCAGGATGAAGACGAAGAGGACGAGCGCGGTTCCGATGAGCGCTTCGCGGTGCAGGTCCGCCGCGTAGCCCATTTCGAGCACGATGTTCGCCGTGAGCGTCCTCGCGCCCCGGACGAGACTCTCCGGGATGAGCACCTGATTGCCCGCGACCATGATGACCGCCATCGTCTCACCGATCGAGCGGCCGATTCCGAGAACGACGCCGGCGAGGATTCCCGACCGCGCCGCCGGGAGTACCGCGAAAAAGACCGAACGCTCGTGCGTCGCGCCGAGCGCGAGCGCGCCTTCGTAACTGCTCCTGGGGACGGCGCGGATCGCCGCCTCGGAGACGCTCGTGATCGTCGGCAGAATCATGATTCCGAGCAGGATGGACGCCGTCAGCAAACTTTTTCCGCTCCCGCCGAAAACCTCCCTCACGAAAGGTACCATGACGACGAGGCCGAAGAAACCGTAAAGGATCGACGGCACGCCGGCAAGCAGGGCGATCGCCGGACTGAGCACCCCGTAGAGGCGCTTCGGGCAAAATTCCGCCATGAAGACGGCGGTCAGTACGCCGAGCGGGACCCCCGTCACGATCGCGCCAGCGGTGACGTAAAGGCTGCCGACGATCATCGGAGCGATGCCGTACAGCTCGCTTCCCGGCCGCCACTCCATCCCGGTCAAAAACGCCACGGGGCCGATCTTTCCGATCGCCGGGAGTCCGTTCGAGAAAAGGAAGAGACAGATCAGCAGTACGCAGAGGATCGAAACGCACGCCGCCAGCAAAAAGACGACCTTCATGAAGCTTTCGCTGAACTTGCCTTTTGCTCCGCTCATGCTGTTCTTCTTCTCTTCCGGCACCCGAATCGCGGGCGTTCTCATTCCGTTTCCAAATCCCTCGCTCTTGAGAAGCACGAACCGCTTCACGGCACTTCTCGTGCCGTGAAGCGAAGCCGACAAGGGCGCGGACGAACTCGACATGGAATCAATCCAGTTTCGACCACTTCGTGATTTCACCGACGAAGATGCGCTTGACCTGAGTCTTCGACAATCCGCCCACGGAGTTGCCCTTGTTGACGATGACCGCGATACCGTCCTTGGCGATCAGCGTGCCCTTCAAGCCCTTTTGGACTTCGGAATCCCTGATCTCGCGCGACGCCATGCCAATGTCGCATATCCCGCTGATCGCAGCGTTCATCCCGGTGGAAGAATCGCTCTGCTGTATCTCGATCTTCGCGTTGGCGTT
>JAISAZ010000027.1 GCA_031266435.1 Accumulibacter sp. | reverse complement strand
CAAGCCGTCGCGGCTTTCGGCGGCTCGTTCGACGCGCAGAAGATGAGCATTCACGCCCGCACTTCCGCGTTCAACAAGACCGTGTTCGACCCCTACGTCAACATGCTGCGCGTGACCAGTGAAGGTTTTTCGGGCGCGGTCGGCGGCGCCGACAGCATGCACATCGGCCCGTTCGACGAGCCGATTCGGACGCCGGATCGCTTCTCGCGGCGCATCGCGCGAAACGTGCAGATCGTCCTCCAGGAAGAAGCGC
This sequence comes from Accumulibacter sp., assembly GCA_031266435.1. GTDB lineage: Bacteria > Pseudomonadota > Gammaproteobacteria > Burkholderiales > Rhodocyclaceae > Propionivibrio. Next base: position 26,945 of record JAISAZ010000027.1, on the reverse strand, counting down.
GCTTTACGGTGCCGATCGACATGGGCGGCGGCTCCTACACGATCGAGAAAATGACGCACGAGTTCGCATCTTCGGCGTGGGGAATCTTCCAGTCGATCGAAAAAGACGGCGGCATGCTTTCGGCGATCCTGTCCGGGAAGGTTCAGGCGATCGCGGCGGAAACGGCGGCGCGTCGCGCGAAGAACATCGAGACGCGCCAGGACGTCATACTCGGTACGAATATGTACGCGAACCTGGCCGAAAAAAAGATCGAGGCGCCGCAGGTCGACCGCAAGCAGGTCAAGAAGCTGCGCGAAGACGAAGTCACGGCGTACCGCCGGAACAATATGCTCTACTCGATGGAAGAGCAGTTCGTCGCGCTCGAAAAGAGCTTCAAGGCTCCCGACGGCGGCTGCGTCGACGCGGCGGCGGAAGCGATCGAGAAGGGCGCGTCGCTCGGCGACGTTTTCGGAGTTCTCGCCGACCTCGACAAGAATCGTCCGGTGGTGCGGGCGCTGAAGATCGAGCGCTCGACCGAGGCGATGGAAGCCTTGAGAAAGCGGATGGAAGACTGGCTCGAAAAAACGGGGCAGCGCCTCCAGATTTTTCTGGCGAATATGGGGCCGATCCCGCAGCACAAGCCGCGCGCCGACTTCACGAGCGGTTTCTTCGAGGTTTCGGGATTTCAACTGCTCGGCAACACCGGCTTTGAAACGGCGGACGCGGCAGCGGACGCCGCGCTCGCTTCGGGCGCGCCGATCGTCGTGATCTGTTCGACCGACGCGACCTACCCCGATTACGTGCCGGCGCTGACGGCGCGCGTCAAGGCTGCCAAGCCCGAAACGACGGTCATCGTCGCCGGGAAGCAGCCCGCCGAAGCCGAAAAGGCTTTCAAAGACGCGGGCGTCGACGATTTCATCCACGTCCGTGCCAATTGCTACGCGCTCAACAAGACACTCCAAGAAAAGTACATGAGGTAAAGAGATGACTGTTTTTCCTGATTTTGCCGAATTGCCTTACAAACCCGTCAAAAAAGACGTCGACCAGAAAACCTGGGAAGAGGCTTTCAAGAAAAGAAAAGGCGAATTGCCCGTCTGGATGACGAACGAACAGATTCCGGTCAAGGCGCTTTATACCGAGGACGACATGGCGGGGATCGAGCACCTCGGCTTCACCGCCGGCATCGCGCCCAATTTGCGCGGCCCCTACCCGACGATGTACGTCCAGCGCCCCTGGACGATCCGGCAGTACGCGGGGTTTTCGACCGCCGAAGAGAGTAACGCGTTCTACCGCCGCAATCTGGCGATGGGACAAAAAGGCCTGTCGGTCGCGTTCGACCTAGCGACGCACCGCGGTTACGACTCGGATCACCCGCGCGTCGTCGGCGACGTCGGCAAGGCGGGTGTCGCGATCGACTCGATCCTCGACGTCGAAATCCTGTTTTCCCGGATCCCGCTGAACGAAATGTCGGTGTCGATGACGATGAACGGCGCGGTTCTTCCGGTACTCGCGTTCTACATCGTCGCGGGCTTGGAGCAGGGCGCGAAGCTCGAACAGCTCGCCGGGACGATCCAGAACGACATCCTCAAGGAGTTCATGGTTCGCAACACCTACATCTACGAACCGAAAGGTTCGATGCGGATCATCGGAGACATCTTCGAGTACACGTCGCGGTGCATGCCGAAGTTCAACAGCATCAGCATTTCGGGCTACCACATGCAGGAAGCCGGCGCGACCGCCGATATCGAACTCGCCTACACGATCGCCGACGGGCTCGAATACGTCCGTACCGGGATCGCCGCGGGGATCGACGTCGACAAGTTCGCGCCGCGCCTTTCGTTCTTCTGGGCGGAGGGGATGAACTACTTCATGGAAGTCTCGAAGCTGCGCGCCGGCCGTCTGCTCTGGGCCAAGCTCCTGCGCCAGTTCAACCCGAAGAACCCGAAGTCGCTCGCGCTGCGGACGCACTCGCAGACCTCCGGCTGGAGCCTGACCGAGCAGGACCCGTACAACAACGTCGCGCGGACCTGCATCGAAGCGATGGCGGCGACGCTCGGCCACACGCAGTCGTTGCACACCAACGCGCTCGACGAGGCGATCGCGCTGCCGACGGACTTCTCCGCGCGGATCGCGCGCAACACGCAGATTTACCTGCAAAACGAGACGAGCATCTGCAAGGCGATCGACCCCTGGGGCGGCTCGTACTACGTCGAATGGCTGACCGACCAACTGCGGAAGCGCGCGTGGAGCCACATCATCGAAGTCGAAAAACTCGGTGGGATGGCCAAGGCGATCGAAACGGGCCTGCCGAAGATGCGGATCGAGGAGGCGGCCGCGCGCCGTCAGGCGCGGATCGACTCGAAGTTCGAACCGATCATCGGCGTCAACAAATACCGCCTCGAACAGGAAGACCCGATCGACATCCTGTCGATCGACAACACGGCGGTACGCGCCGCGCAGATCGATCGCCTGAAAAAACTGCGCAGCGAGCGCGACAACGCGCGCGTGCGGCAACTGCTCGACGCGATCACGCAAGCCGCGGGATCGCGCAAAAACGGCAATCTGCTCGAACTCTCGGTCGAAGCCGCGAAAGCGCGCGCGAGCCTCGGAGAAATCTCGGACGCGATCGAAAAAGTCTTCCCGCGCCACAAGGCTGTCATCCGCTCGATTTCGGGGATTTACAGTTCCGAATACGCGCAGGGCGAGGAAATCGCGTCGGTACAGAAGGCGTGCGGCGAGTTCGAAAAGAAACACGGCCGCCGTCCGCGCCTGCTCGTCGCAAAGATCGGTCAGGACGGGCACGACCGGGGCGCCAAGGTCATCGCCACGGCCTTCTCCGACCTGGGCTTCGACGTCGACGTGAGTCCGCTCTTCATGACGCCGGAAGAAACCGCCGACATGGCGGTCGAAAACGACGTACACGTCGTCGGCTTCAGTTCGCTCGCGGCGGGGCACAACACGCTCCTCCCGCAACTCGTCCAGGAACTCGCCAAACGCGGACGCGGCGACATTCTCGCGGTCATCGGCGGAGTCATTCCCGCGCAGGACTACGACTACCTGTACGCCAACGGCGCGGCGCTGATCTTCGGACCCGGCACCGTCATCCCGGTCGCCGCACAAAAGGTGCTCGAAAAGATCAACGCGGTTCTCGATTAGGCTTGCCGCCGATGACCAAAGACGCAATCAAGCGCCCGGAATGGGTGCCGGACACGGCGGGCGAGGCCGAGGGCTTCACGACCAACGTCATGTCGGGAATCAAAAGCCGGCACGACGGAATGCCGGGAAGCCCGTCGGGAACATCGGTCTACACCGGAGGGGCGCGCCGCCGCGAACTGAGTCTCGACGAATACGTCGACGGCGTGCTCTCCGGCGACCGCGCCGTTCTCGCCCGTGCGATTACGCTCGTCGAAAGCAACGCCGAGCGCCATCAAGACCTCGCGCAGGAAATGCTGATGCGCCTTTTGCCGCACGCGGGGAAAACGATTCGCGTCGGGATCACGGGTGTACCCGGCGCCGGGAAGAGTTCCCTGATCGAAACCTTGGGGCTTCGCCTCTGCTCCGACGGGCACAAACTCGCCGTTCTTGCCGTCGACCCGAGCAGCAGCGTCACGGGCGGCAGCATCCTCGGCGACAAGACGCGGATGGAACAGCTTTCGCGCAATCGCTGCGCCTACATTCGGCCGTCGCCTTCGGGCGGCGTGCTGGGTGGGGTTGCGCGAAAGAGCCGCGAAACGATGATCGTCTGCGAATCGGCGGGCTTCGACGTGATCCTCGTCGAAACCGTCGGCGTCGGGCAGAGCGAAGTCACCGTGCGCTCGATGGTCGACCTCTTCATGCTCATGCAGATTGCGGGCGCCGGAGACGAGTTGCAGGGGATCAAGAAGGGCGTGATGGAGCGCTCCGACCTGATCGTCGTCAACAAGGCCGACGGCGACAACAAGCTGCGCGCCGAAGCCGCGCGCGTCGACTATCAGCGCATCCTGCACTTCCTCCAGCCATCGACCGAAGGCTGGCGGACACAGGCGCTGGCGTGTTCGGCCTATACCGGCGACGGCGTCGCCGAGCTTTGGGCGGTCGTCGAAGAATTCAGGCTGAACACGACGGCTTCCGGGGTTTTTGAAAAACGCCGCCAGCAACAGAATCTCGACTGGATGCACAGCATGGTTTCCGAGCAGCTCAAGCGGAAGTTCTACAATCATCCGAACGTGCGGATGAACATCCCGCTCGTCGAAGAGATGATCGTCAAGGGACGCCTGTCGCCGACGCGCGCGGCGACGCTCCTGCTCGCGCTTGACGAGAGCACCGAAGCACGCGTGTTGCGGTTCTGATGCCGAAAAAAAGTATGGGTTGGGGCTCGCTGCGCTCACCCCAACCTATGCGGACTGAATCCAGCTCCCCGTGGGGGCCCGGCGTGCCGTGCCCAGCGACGGTATAGGTTGGGGTGAGCGAAGCGATGCCCAACGATTCCGCAGGCGCATGAATGACGGAATAGGGGATCAGATGAAAACCGATCGGTGTTTCAAATCTCTTCCCCGCCGGTGACCGACCCGTAGGGGCACGGCGTGCCGTGCCCAGCGGCGGTATAGGTTGGGCTGAACGAATGTGAAGCCCAACGTTTCCGGGGCGGGTTAAAAATCGGCTACCGGCGGCAACGCTGCCGCTAACTGATCTGATCCCTGATTCCTGACATCTGTCATCTGATATGCGCCTGCGGAATCGTTGGGCTTCGTTCCTCAGCCCAACCTATACCGCCGCTGGGCACGGCACGCCGTGCCCCTACAACCCATATCGCCGAGAGCGGAGCGGAAGCGCTATAGGTTGGGCTGAACGAATGTGAAGCCCAACGATTCCGCTTGCCTACCTCGTGAATTTTCTCCGGCGGCAACGCCGCCGCTGACTGATCTGATCCCTGACATCTGATCCCTGATCCCTGAAATGGTCGGGAAACCGAACACGCTTCTCACGGACAATGGCGGTATCCGGTCAATTTGGCCGGTCCACGGTGGTGCGCGGAGACCCGAAACGCCCGAAGACCGTGGCGGATCGTTTGGGGAGGAAATGAATGGAAAATTTTGGAATCATCGCCGAGGCGGTGGAACGGTCAGAAGACAGGGGACAGGAACCGGAGGAAGGGGGTCGGAAACGCGCCCCCGACGCCATCCTTGGCGAGCATGGGTGGATACTTCCAGGGTCTGCTTGCTCTCCGGCGCGCCTATCAGGGATCAGGAGACAGAGGACAGGAATCAGAAGGGATCGTCCCACTCTTGTCGCCACGCTTGGCAAAGAGGGGTGGGTACTTGCAAAGCCTGCTCGCTCTCCGGCGCGCCTGTCAGGGTTCAGGAGTCAGGAATCAGGAATCAGATCAGTGAGCGGAGGCGTTGCCGCCGGAGAAAAAGCAACAAAACCCCGATCGGTTTTTATCTGTCTCCCGTCTCCTGACATCTGTCTCCTGAAACCCACCCCCGGCCCCTCCCTTGTCAGGGAGGGGAGATGCGCGACTCCCTCCCCTGATACGGGGAGGGATGGGGAGGGGTTTGCGGGGAGGGATGGGAGGGGTTCCCGCTCGGTATTCCGTCGTTTTTCCTCGGCGGCAACGCCGCCGGTAACTGATCTGTCTTCTGTCCTCTGTCTTCTGTCCTCTGATGGGCACGACCCGCCGCGCATCACCGCCGACGCGGAATCAGCGCTTGAGTTCGATCGCCAGTCCTGCCGCGACGAAGCTGACTTTTTCGCAGACGGCGGCGACGCGCTGGTTGAGGCGTCCCTGTTCGTCGGCGAAAATCCGGGAGAGCGGCGCTTCAGGGACGATTCCGCAGCCGATTTCGTTGGAAACGACGAGGATGCGACCGGGGAGCTTCGGCAAGGTTTCGACGAGCGACCCCGTCTCGCCGGAAACGAGCGGGCAGTCGATCGCGCGTCCCGCTTCGGCCTGGCTTGCGGCTTGTCCCGCGAAAAAGAGATTCGTCAGCCAGAGCGTCAGGCAGTCGACGAGGAGGCAGGTGTCGGGTGCGGCGTTCTCGCGCAGCGCGTCGGTGAGTTTCAGCGGCGCTTCGACGAGTCCCCATTCGGCGGGGCGGCGCGCGCGGTGGTGCGCGACGCGGCGTTTCATTTCGTCGTCGTGCGCCTGCGCGGTCGCAATATAGACGACGCGCAGGCCGCTTTCGATTGCGCGCGCTTCGGCGAGTTGGCTTTTCCCCGACCGGGCGCCTCCGATGATCAGTTCGCTCATGGGCGCCTAGCTTAGCACGAAGAGTGTGAAGAGTACGAAGAGTGCGATGGCTGCGAAGGTGCCTGATTTCGGTTCGTCGGCGGCTGGTCGTATAATTGCCGCTTTATCGGGAGGGGCTTTCCCGCCCTTCCTTTGGGAGAAGCGCTGGGGATGGGGTTTGCGGGATAAGCATTTACGGGGGGAGCGTTCCCCTTTTTGTACAGTTTCGCCCACGCACGGGCGGGGATCGGAATATGCCTTTGAAATTCACTGTTCGCGCGGTCGATCACACGATCGACGCCGCGCTGCGCGACAAGGTCGATAACAAGACGAAGCCGATCGGTTCGCTCGGTCGCCTCGAAGAGATCGCGATTCGGATCGGGGCGATCCAGAAAACGCTGTCGCCGACGATTTCCAATCCGCATATATTGATCTTCGCGGGCGACCACGGCGCGGCGGCGGCGGGCATTTCGGTGTATCCGAGCGACGTGAGTTGGCAGATGGTCGAGAATTATCTCGCCGGCGGCGCGGGCGCCAACGTTTTTTCGCGCCAGCACGGCTTGGCGATGGTCGTGATCGACGCGGGGATCGCGCACGACTTCGGCGTGCGCGACGGCCTCGTCAACGCGAAGGTCGCGCCGACGGGTACGCGGAACTACCTCGTCGAGCCGGCGATGACGCGCGCGCAGTGCGAAACGGCGTTCCTTCGCGGCGCACAGTTTGCGCGCGAGGCGGTCGCGCGCGGGTGCAACGTGATGGGTCTCGGCGAGAAGGGGATCGGGAATACGGGCTCGTCGTCGCTGATCACGCATTTATTGACGGGGGTGCCGCTCACCGAATGCGTCGGGCGCGGCACGGGGCTGAACGACGCCGACCTCGCGCGCAAGCGCCGTTTGATGCAGCAGGCGCTCGACCGCGCGAAACTTCCCGCCGACGCGGATGTCATGACGATCCTGACCGAATTCGGCGGCTTCGAGATCGTGATGATGGTCGGCGCTTACCTGGCCGCCGCCGAGGCGGGGGTCACGATTCTTTCCGACGGCGTCATTGCGACTTCGGCGCTTTTGGCCGCGTCGCGCATCGAGCCGAACGTTCTCGATTACGTCATTTTCACGCATCACTCGGCTGAATCGGGGCACGCCGCGCAGTTGCGCGCGCTCGGCGCGGATCCGCTCGTCGACCTTGGGCTGCGCCTGGGCGAGGGCACGGGCGCGATGGTCGTCTACCCGCTGATCGCGTCGTCGGTTCTGCTGATCAACGAGATGGCGACTTTCGATTCGGCGGGCGTCTGCAGGGGCATCCGTTGACAGAGGACAGAGGACAGAAGACAGAGGACAGAAGACAGAAGACAGAGGACAGAAGACAGAGGACAGAGGACAGAGGACAGAAGACAGAGTTGTGATCTGTTTTCAGTATTCAGTGGTCTCATCGGAGGACAGAGGCTGTAGGTTGGGCTGAATGAATGAGAGAGCCACAACGTTCCGCAGGCGCTGGAACGGTTTTCGTAGGGGCACGGCGTGCCGTGCCCTACCGGCGGTATAGGTTGGGCTGAGGAACGAAGCCCAACGATTCCGTATGCGTATGAATGACGATGGGAAACAGGGGGCAGAAGACTGAGGACAGAGGACTGAGCGGCCTTCGGCCTTTGTAATCAGGGTTCAGTAATCAGAGGGAGGAAATCATGCGACAACAGACGACTGAAAACAGATCACGAAGTCTGCAGGGGTTGGGGTGAGCGAAGCGATGCCCAAGGTTCCGCAGGCGCTGGAATGGCGGAGAGGAATTACATATGATTATTTTTGTTCACACGAAGACACGAAGCCCCTATTGAATCCCTTCGTGCCTTCGTGTCTTCGTGTGAAATCTGATGGGAGCAAGCCATGCGATATCTGAATACTGAACACAGATCACAAAGCGAGCGCAGTGATCGCTCTGTCATCTGTCATCTGTCTTCTGTCCTCTGATGCCATTCAAGACCGAACTTGAAATCCTCGTCGCCGCGATCCGGTTTTTCACGCGGCTGCCGGTGACCGGCCCGTGGGGCTATGACAGCGCGCCGCTCGAACGCGCGATCCGGTATTACCCCGTCGTCGGTCTGATCGTCGGCGCGATCGGCGCGGTCGTTTTTTTCACCGTGTCGCGTTTCTGGACGAAGCCCGTCGCCGTTTTCGCGGCGATCGCGGCGATCGTGTATGTGACCGGCGCGATCCACGAAGACGGGTGGGCCGACACCGTCGACGGCTTCGGCGGCGGGTGGACGAAGGAAAAAATCCTCGAAATCATGAAGGATTCGCACGTCGGGAGCTTCGGCGTGACCGGGCTGACGATCCTCCTGCTCGGCCGCTTTCTCGCCTTGTCCGAGATGGACGCCGCGCTGATCCCGGTGGCTCTGATCGCGGGCAGCGCGTTTTCGAGGCTCTGCGCGACCTTCGTCCTCAGCGCGCTCGACTACGCGCGCGCCGACGGGAAGGCCAAGCCTTTCAGCAACCGCCTCGAGTGCCGGGAGAAGCTTTACATCACGCTCAGCGTCGCGTGGTTTCTTCTCATTTTCATCCGCTTCGGGCGCCTGATTCCCGCCGTCGTTTTCGCTTCGGTCGCCGCGTTCTGGCTCGCGCGGCTCTTCAAAAGGAGGATCGGCGGTTATACCGGCGACTGCATCGGCGCGGTTCAGCAGCTTTCGGAACTCATGTTCTATTTCGGTTTGCTTTTTTCATAGCCTGGAAGCCCGTATGAAATTCGATATTCTTCCCTTGAGCGGGGCGCTCGACGCGGACTTGCGGCGCTTGATCGACAACAAGACGAAACCCGCCGGCTCGCTCGGTCAGATCGAAGACATCGCCCTGCGCGTCGGACGTATCCAGCAAACGCTCACCCCCGAACTTTCCGTCCCGCGCTTCCTCGTTTTCGCCGCCGACCACGGCGCGTCGGTCGCCGGAATCTCCGCCGAACCGAGGGACGTGACGTGGCGGATGGTCGAGAACTTTCTTTCGGGCGGCGCGGCGATCAACGTTTTCGCGCGCGCGAACGCGATCGAACTCTCGATCGTCGACGCCGGCGTCGCGCACGAATTCGGCGTGCGCGAGAAGCTCATCGACGCGAAGATCAACGCGCTCGGGACGCGAAATTACCTCGAAGAAGCCGCGATGAGCGCGGCGGAATACGAAGCGGCGCTCGAAAAGGGCGCGGCGCTCGCGCGCGGCTTCGTCAACGCGGGCTGCCGTTTCATGGGTTTTGGCGAGATGGGGATCGGCAATACGGCGTCGGCTTCGCTGATCACGCACTGTCTGATCGGTACCCCGCTCGAAGACTGCGTCGGTCGCGGAACCGGCCTCGACGACGCGGGTCTCACGAAAAAGCGCGAACTCCTGGCGGACGCCGTCCGCCGTGCGAATCTGCCGCCGGACGCCGACGTACGAAGGATCCTGTGCGAATTCGGCGGTTTTGAAATCGTGATGATGGCAGGCGCGATGCTCGGTGCGGCGGAACGCGGCGCGACGCTGCTCATCGACGGCTTCATCGCGACGGCGTCGTGCCTCGCCGCCTCGCGCATCGCGCCGGCGATTTGCGATTACTGTATTTTTTGCCACCATTCCGCCGAGCCGGGGCACACGAGCCAACTCGCCGCGCTCGGCGCAAAAGCGCTGATCGATATGGGGCTGCGCTTGGGCGAGGGCACCGGCGCGGCGCTCGCGTGGCCGCTCGTGCGCGCGGCGCTTCTCATGCTAAATGAGATGGCGAGCCTCGAATCGGCGGGCATCGTGCTGCGCGCCAGGTAAAGCGCCAAGGTCATGCGAGCGGACGGGCGGAGCAATACGCGGGTGCTGCGCGTGCTGTGCGGCGTCCTTGGCAAAGAAACCGTCCATTTTTTCGGCGCGATCCGGTTTTTCACGCGCCTTCCGGTTCCCGCGCGCGTCGGGCACGCCGCCGAAGGGCTCGAACACGCGATGCGCTACTTCCCCGCCGTCGGCGTTCTCGTCGGAGCGCTTGCCGCGCTTTCCTTTTCGATTTTCGCGTCGTTCTTGCCGAAATCGCCGGCGCTTCTGGCGTCGATCGCCCTGACCGTCCTGCTCACGGGCGTTTTCCACGAGGACGGCTGGGGCGACATGGTCGACGGCTTCGGAAACACCTGGACGAAGGAAAGCGCGCTCGAAATCATGAAAGATTCGCGCCTCGGCACTTTCGGCGCCGTCGCGCTCGTCCTCATGCTCGTCGCGCGTTTCTTCATCCTTGTCGAGGTTCCGGCGTCGCGTCTGCCGTCGGCGCTCGTCGCCGGTCACGCGGTCTCGCGCCTCTGCGTACTCCTGATCCAGCATTCGATGGTGTACGCGCGCGCCGACGGAAAGACGAAGCCGCTTGCCGCGCCGATCGCGTCGAACGAACTCGCGTTCGCGGCGCTGACGGCGTTTTTGCCGCTCCTCCTCCTGCCGCTCGTCCCGGCCTTCCTCGCCGTCGTTTTCGCGCTCGCGGCGCTTTGCTGGCTCACGCGGCTCTTCCGGCGGCGCATCGGCGGCTATACCGGCGACTGTCTCGGCGCGGCGCAGCAGTTTTCCGAAGTGGCCTTCTACCTCGGCCTTTCCTGCGCGGCGTCTTGAGATGCGTGTTTTTCTGATCCGCCACCCCAAGCCCTCGATCGCCCCCGGAATTTGCTACGGGCGGCTCGACGTCGATTGCGAAGACCCGTTCCCCGTCGCGGAAAAGCTCAAAGCCCGCCTGCCCGAAGGCGCGCCGGTTTTTTCGAGTCCGTTGTGCCGCGCGCGGCGGCTCGCCGAAGCGCTCGCGTCCGAAGTCACGGTCGACGCGCGGCTCTCCGAAATCGACTTCGGCGAGTGGGAAGGGAAAGCCTGGGATTCGATCGACCGGAAACAGCTCGACGCGTGGGCGGGGAATCTTCTCGACTTCGTGCCTCCCGGCGGCGAGTCCGTTGCGCGGATGCGCGCGCGCGCCGTCGCGTTCGCGGAAAGCCTGCGCGAAAAAGACGCGGTGCTCGTCACGCACGCCGGCATTCTGCGCGCGCTCGTTGGCTACTGGCGCGGCCTTGCGCACGACGAATGGACGCGGCTTCACTTTGACTTCGGCGCGCTGACAGTACTCGACACGCCAACTGATTCCTTTTCCAGTCCATCCTTACCTTTGTCGACTTCGCCTTGCCGTACTACTTGTACTGTCTGCGGCTCGTCTTCTCGGTATGAATGAACTGGAAAAGGAATGACCCACCACGCTGAGGTGCGCGGAACGATGCGGGAAAATAGTCAGGACGACGAGTCCGCGCGCAGCGAGAAACTGAAGCGCCGTATTGCCGATGAAATCGAAGCCTCCGGCGGATGGATCAACTTTGCGCGCTTCATGGACCTGGCGCTCTACACGCCGAAGCTCGGTTACTATTTCAGCGACGCGGAAATTTTCGGCGAATCGGGCGACTTCGTCACGGCGCCGGAACTGACCCCGCTCTTCGGGCGCGCGATCGCCGGCGCGGCGCGGAAAATCATGGCGCTTTGCGCGCCGCGCATCCTTGAGGTCGGCGCGGGGACGGGGCGTCTCGCGCTTGATGTCCTGAACGAACTCGACGCGTCCGGCGACTTGCCCGAATCGTACGCGATTCTCGAACACTCGGAGACGCTGCGCGCGCGTCAGAAAAAGACGCTGGGTAAAGATTCGCCGCGCTGGTTCGACCGCGTCAAATGGATCGACGAGACGCCGGAGCGTTTCGACGGACTCGTGTTTGCCAACGAAGTTCTCGACGCGATGCCGGTGCACCGGCTGCGCCTTGGCGGCGGGACGCCGCCCGCCGTTTTCGAATGCGGCGTAGCCTTGGAACGCGGCGACTTCGAGTGGAGCGAGCGCTTGGCAAGCGGCGTCCCGCGCGAACGCATGGAAGCGGCGGCGGTCGAATACGCGCTACCGGAGGGCTTCGTCGCCGAAATCGGTCTGGCCGCCGAAGATTGGGTGCGTTCCTGGGGCGGAGTCCTCGGCAAGGGCGTGTTCTTGCTCGTCGATTACGGCACCCCGCGCCGAGAGCGCTTCCACCCGCGGCGCGGCGGCGGAACGCTGATGTGTTGCCGCCGGCACCGCGTATGCGACGAGCCCTTGTCGTGCGTCGGATTGCAGGACATCACGGCGCATATCGACTTTACCGCGATCGCGGACGCCGCGTCCGACGGCGGGCTCGACATTCTGGGCTACACCACGCAGGCGGCTTTTCTCCTGAATTGCGGAATCGTCGACCTCATCGCGCGGCTCCCTCCGTCGCGGCGCGTCAAGGAGACGCGCGCCGTACAGAGGCTCCTGGCGCCGGAAGGAATGGGCGAACTCTTCAAAGTCATCGCGATCGGGAAGGGGGGCGGGGAGGGTGATTCGGCGCTCGGAATCTTTTCGGGATACGACAGAAGCGCTGGACTGTGATTCAGAGGACAGAAGACAGAGGACAGAGGACAGAACGGCCTTCGGCCTTTGTAATCAGGGTTCAGTAATCAGAGGGAGGCAACCCACGCGACATCTGACGACTGAAAACTGGTCACGAAGCGAACGCAGTGAGCGCTCAGTCCTCTGTCCTCTGGAATTGTGGCTTGCGCTTCGCGCAAGCGAGACGTTGGGGTTCGCTTCGCTCACCCCAACCTATGCACTTTTCGGGGTACGACCAGAGCGCCGGACTGTGATTCAGAGGACAGAAGACAGAGGACAGAACGGCCTTTGGCCTCTGTAATCAGGGTTCAGTAATCAGAAGGAGGCAACCCACGCGACATCTGACGACTGAAAACTGATCACGAAGCGAACGCAGCGAGCGCTCAGTCTTCTGTCTTCTGTCCTCTGGAATTGTGGCTTGCGCTTCGCGCAAGCGAGACGTTGGGGTTCGCTTCGCTCACCCCAACCTATGCACCAAGCACTATTTCTTCGGCGTGACGGGCCGGTAGGGGCCGGTCGGGAGCGAAACGAAGGCGCCGGAATGCGCCCGACGCGCCAGAGGCATGTAATCCGGCGCGGCGCGCGCGACGACGGCGTTGATCAGCATACCGAGCAGGCCGTTGTTGCTGTTCTGTTCGTTCGGGTCGTAGACGATGCGCCGGGTTTCCTTCCAGAGTTCGGCGCCGTCGCTGCCGACGATCCGGTAGTCGAAATCGACGGTGACCTGCGTTGAAATGACGAAATACTGCGCGTCCCAACGGTTGATCGTGACGTAGAGGACCGAGTCGGCGCCGAAGAGCTTGGCGAGTTGTTCGGCGGGCACCTGATGAACCCGGTCGCCCTCGTAATAGCCTTCCTGCTCAAGGACGAATTTCGTCGTGTTGACCGGGAAAACGTAATAGCCTTTTTCCGCGAGCGGCGTCGGCAGGGTCGAGAGGACGTAGTTCGCCGCGTCGACGTCGAGCGACTTGTTGACGATGGGGACGATCAGAATCGAACGCGGCGCGGCGGTGATCATCGCGCTCACGTCTTGTTTCGGGGCGCGTCGGCCCGCGCAGCCTGCCAGGACGCAGAGCAAGAGAATCGGAATGAGCTTTTTCATTTTGCCTTACCCTTCTTCTTTTGCGTGGGAGACGACGCTGCTTTACCCTTTGTTTGCGCGGGAGACGATACGGACGGCGGCGGCGGCGGCGGGATCGACGCGGACGCGGGTTCGGACGCCGTCGCCGGCGTCGAAGCGGGTTTCAGGCGCTTTTGCAGGTTGGTGATCAAGGCGTCCATCAAGGTCTTGCTTTCGGGCCAGGTGTCGCGCTCCCTGGTATACATCCCGATCGCCTTGTCAAGATCGCCCAATTGCAGGTAGAGCGTTCCGAGTTCGGCGTAGAGACCCGGCGGCATCCTCAACTGCTCTTTTTCCAGGTCGACCGCCAGGGTTTCGAGTCCCGTGACGAGTTCGCCGGTTTTGTCCGCGTCCTTGTACGATTCGTAAAGCGTCTGGTCGTAATTGTTCCAGCGGTAGAGCCCGCTTCTCGGCGCGACGCATCCGCCGAGAAGAAAAGCGCACGCCAGCAAGACCACGTATTTGTATCTGTACATCATGCTTCCGTCTCCCAGGGGTGACTCGTCCGCGACACGGTCGCGGACGAGTCGAAATGAAACTACTTGACCAGAAATACGCGGATGACGCCGTCGCCGAGATAGACTTTTTCGTCGAGCAGGATACCCGAAGGCGTCGAAACGACGATGCGGTGATTCCCCGGCAGGATGCGCAAGGTTGCTACGTCGGCAGGGTAGTCCGAAACGTTCCCGACGTCGAGTCCGTCGACGTTGATCCGCGCGCCCATCAGGGCCTCGTCCGCAGCCCTGAACGAAATCTGCGGACGCAGGTCGGAGACGCCGGATTTTTCCGTCGGCATCTGGACGCACGCGGAAAGCCCAAAGACGATGAAACATATCGAGAAGATAAAACGGAGCGACGCGGTTTTCATTTCTGGTCTCCTTCATAGCGTACGATCAACTGTTCGAGCTTCTGACCCGACAGGCTTCCCGAAAAAACGGTGGCGACCGAGCCTTCGTTCAGTTCGCTGTCGCCGAAGAGCGAATCGACCCGGATGCGCGCGAGCATCCGTCCGGGCAGGGTGACTTCCGCGCCGGTCTGCGGAGACTTCACGCGCTCTCCCCGCGTTTGAACCGAGAAAGCCATTCCGGGGCGGATTCCCTGGCTCTTGCCGCCGCCGATGTAAACGCGCGTCCCTTCCATCTTGAGGATATAGGTCTGCCAGGGGCGGTCGGCGAGTTCGTTGGAAAGCCGGTTGACGATTTCGGAAACGGCCTGACGGATCGCGGCGTCGTTCAGCGTCCCGTCGTATTCGGCGCGCGAGCCGAAGCCGAAGGTCGATGCCGTCTCGGTCGAAGCCTCGCCGGCGCCGGACGCGGCGAAAAAGACCTGCCCCGTCGTCGTGTCGACGACGCGGACGTCGACCTTCGCAAAAGCGACCTGGCGTTTGCTCGAAGAGAAGAAGCCCGATTCGCCGGTCGTTTTCCGACCGAATTCGGTCAGCGAGCCGACGAGGAGCGCGTCGACGCCGACGAGGTCGAGCTTGTTGCGCGTGAGCTGATTTTCAGCGATCAGGCGCGTGATGTCGGGGCGCTCGAAAACGAGGTAGGCGCCCGACTCGGTGAGCGCCTTGCCCAGCATATCGGAGACCTGTTTGCCCAGAGGGTCGCCGTGCTCGTCACGAAGCAGCGAACGACCGTAATTCGTCTCGTTCGTAATCCTGCCGAGCGCGATCTTGCGCTTTAAGAGCGGCGTTTGCGGCGCCTGCGCCGTCGCTTCCCGCTGCGCGATTTTCTGGAGCGCGTCGGGTGCCGACGATTCTTTTTGTACGAGTTGCGGCTGCTGTATCGCGCACGCGGATACGAGGCAGCACAGCGCGGCGACCCGCGGCAAGCCGCTTGTTAGCCGAAAGATGGAAAACTTGGTCATGGGGATTTCCTCGATGTGATAATTCAGAATAATGCCATGCGTCTTGCCGGATTATAGGCTGTTTTAGTCCTTGCGTGTCGAATCGTGCGTCAGGGAGTCAAGGGGCGAGGCGCGCAAGCTGTGCGCGGAATTTTTCGGCGGTCGCCGCGAACTCGGCGAGCCGCGTTTCTTCCTGCGCGACGATGTGCGCCGGCGCGCGCGCGACGAAGCTCGCGTTGGCGAGTTTGGCCTTCGCCTTGGCGATTTCGTCGTTGATGCGGGCGATTTCCTTCGAAAGCCGCGCCGTCTCCGCCGCGAGGTCGACCATGATCTTGAGCATCAGCCGCGTTTCGCCGACGATCGCGATCGGCGCGTTGGTGTCATCAGGCATCGTCTCGACAATGCGTACCTCGCTCAATTTTGCGAGCGCCTTGAGGTAAGGAACAAAGTCGGCAAGATCATCGCCGCGAAGGATCAGCGGCACCTTCTGCGCGGGGGAGAGTTTCATTTCACCCCGGAGGTTGCGGCACGCGTAGCACAAATCCTTGAGGCGCCGCACGCGCTCTTCGCTTGCCGGGTCGATTTTTTCGGGCTGCGCCGCCGGATAGTCGCAGAGCATGATCGAATCGCGCGTTTTCCGTCCGGCGAGCGGCGCGACGACCTGCCACAATTCTTCGGTGATGAAGGGGAGCAGCGGGTGCGCGAGGCGCAGGATCGTTTCGAGCGTATCGACGAGGCAGCGGCGCGTCGCGCGCGCCTCTTCGGGCGTCCCCTCCTGGATTTGCACCTTCACCATTTCGAGGTACCAGTCGCAGAACTCGTTCCAGACGAATTCGTAGAGCGTATGGGCGAGGAGGTCGAAACGGTAGTCGGCGTAGTGCCTGGCCATTTCGGCGACCGTGCGTTGCAGCGCGCTCACGATCCAGCGGTCGGCGAGCGCGGGTTCGGAAGCGCTTCCCGTGATTTCTTCCGTTCCCGCCTGAAGGTCGGAAGCGTCGGGGACGTTCATCAGCGCGAAGCGCGACGCGTTCCAGAGCTTGTTGCAGAAATTCCGGTAGCCCTCGCAGCGGTGGAGGTCGAATTTGATGTCGCGTCCGGGGCTGGCGAGGGAAAGGAAGGTGAAGCGGAGCGCGTCGGTCCCGAACGCCGGGATCCCGGCGGAGAACTCCTTGCGCGTGCGCTTTTCGATCTCGCCCGCGTGTTTCGGGTTCAGGAGGCCCGAGGTGCGCTTTTTGACGAGTTCCTCCAGGTCGATCCCGTCGATCAGGTCGATCGGGTCGAGGACGTTGCCCTTCGACTTGCTCATCTTCTGGCCTTCCGCGTCGCGGATCAGACCATGAACGTAGACGTGCTTGAACGGAATCTTCCCGGTCAGGTGCTTCGTCATCATGATCATCCGCGCGACCCAGAAGAAGATGATGTCGAAACCCGTGACGAGCACGGTCGAAGGCAGGTAAAGATCGAGCGCCGTATTCGAGCGCGCGGGGTAATCGGGCGTCCAGTCGAGCGTCGAGAAGGGCCAGAGCGCCGAGGAATACCAGGTGTCGAGCACGTCGGTCTCGCGCGTGAGCGCCCCCGTATACCCGGCCTTTTCCGCGCGTGCGCGCGCCTCGGCCTCGTTTCGCGCCACATAGACCGCGCCGTCGTCGCCGTACCACGCCGGAATCAGATGTCCCCACCATAGCTGGCGCGAGATGCACCAGTCCTGGATGTTGTTCAGCCACTGGTTGTAGGTGCTGACCCACGCCGCCGGGAAAAAGCGGATTTCGCCCGACGCGACGCATTCGAGCGCTTTTTCGGAAATCGACTTTCCGTCGGACGAAGGCTTCGTCGTCGCGACGAACCACTGGTCGGTCAGCATCGGTTCGATGACGACGCCGGTACGGTCGCTGCGCGGTATCTTCAATTTGTGCTTTTCGACCCCGGCGAGCAGACCGAGCGCGTCGAGGTCGGCGACGATCGCCTTGCGGGCGTCGAAACGATCCATCCCGCGATATTTTTCGGGCGCGGCGTCGCTGATTTTGGCGTCGAGCGTCAGAATCGAGACGAACGGCAGCTTGTGCCGCAAGCCGACGGCGTGGTCGTTGAAATCGTGCGCGGGCGTGACCTTGACGCAGCCGGTACCGAATTCCGGGTCGACGTAATCGTCGGCGATGATCGGAATTTCACGCCCCGTCAGCGGAAGTTGCACTTTTTTTCCGATCAGCGCGCGGTAACGCGCGTCTTCGGGATGAACCATCACGGCGACGTCGCCGAGCATCGTCTCGGGTCGCGTCGTCGCGACGGTCAGCGCGGCGGGGGCATCAGAATCGTCGGAGAGCGGGTAACGGATATGCCACATGAAACCGTCTTCCTCTTCGCTGACGACTTCGAGGTCCGAGACGGCCGTATGCAGGACGGGGTCCCAATTGACGAGCCGCTTCCCACGGTAGATCAGGCCTTCGTCGTACAGACGGACGAAGGTCTCGGTCACGGTTTCCGAAAGCCCCGCGTCCATCGTGAAGCGTTCGCGCGACCAGTCGGGCGAAGTCCCCAGGCGCCGCATCTGGCGCGTGATCGTATTCCCCGAATATTCCTTCCACTCCCAGACCTTTTCGAGAAATTTTTCGCGCCCGAGTGCGAGGCGCGAAATGCCCTGCGCCTCGAGTTGGCGCTCGACGACGATCTGCGTCGCGATTCCCGCGTGGTCGGTCCCCGGCTGCCAGAGCGTGTTGTCGCCGCGCATACGGTAGTAGCGCGTGAGCGTATCCATGATCGTCTGGTTGAAGCCGTGCCCCATGTGCAGCGTCCCGGTGACGTTGGGCGGCGGCAGCAGGATGCAGAAGGCGTCAGGATTATCGGGGTCGAGTCCCGCCTTGAAGAAACCCCGTTCTTCCCATCCGGGGTACCAGCGTTTTTCTATTTCCGACGGTTCAAAGCTTTTGGCGAGTTCCATGGTGTGCGGCGCAGGGGTAAAACCTCCATTATCCTGGAAACCGCGCGCGAACGCATCAGGGATCAGGGGACAGAAGACAGAGGACTGAAGACAGAGCGCTCGCTGCGCTCGCTTTGTGATCTGTGTTCAGTCGTCAGTTGTCGCGTGACTGCCTCCCTCTGATTACTGAACCCTGATTACAGAGGCCGAAGGCCGTTCAGTCTTCTGTCCTCTGTCTTCTGTCCTCTGATGGGCACGGCGTGCCGTGCCCTATCGGCGGTATAGGTTGGGCTGCGCGAAGCAAAGCCCAACGATTCCGCATACGTGTGAATGATGGAAAGGACGGCGGAATGGTATTCAAAGGAGGCTCAACCCAAGCTGTACGCTTTTTCATGCCGCCTCGGAAACGTTGTGGCTCTCACTCTGTTCAGCCCAAGCTATACCGTTTCCACTCCGTTCTCTGTCCACGCTAAAATCAGGCTTGCGGTTTGAAAATGCTTCTCTCCGAGCCTTCCAAGCCCCTTGGGCGGCTTTCGAATCCCTTGATCTGAGCTTGTCATTCCAGGAGAAATCATGGAAAACGTTTTGAAAACGACAGCTTGCCACTCCTCTCATCAAAGTACGCGCGCCGAGGGCGGCATAAGACCCTCCGGCGATTCGCCCGGATTCGCCGTTTCCATACTTGCCTGTTTGATTGCCGCCCTGTGCGCGACCCCCGCGCTGGCGGAAGAAAGAACATACGGGGGCAACACCGCCGATTTGCAGAACCCGCCAGCGGTGCCGGGATTCACTGGCAACGACAACACTTTCGCGCCCACCGACTACCTTACCGGCAACCCTAACGGCAACCATATCAACATTGACTATTCGGGTGGCACCACTCCCCGCTACGTCCTTGGCGGATACAGTGATTCCAGTAGCGTCACCGGCAACGAAGTCAAGCTGATAAGAGGTGCTGTTAACAACGGCGCTGTCTTTGGCGGATACAGCAACGGTAGCGGCAACGCTACAGGCAACGCCGTTACCATGAGCAGTGATGCGAATGTCATCGGCGGTGTCACTGGCGGATACATCAACGGTAGCGGCAACGCCACGAACAACACCGTCAACATCAGCGGCGGAAGCGCCGGCACCAGCGGTACCGGCAACGTCACTGGCGGATACAGCAACGGCAACGGCAACGCCACGGGCAACACCGTCAGTATGAGCGGAGGTATCGTCTACAGCAATGTCGCTGGCGGATACAGCGACGGCGGCAACGCCACGAGCAACACCGTTACCATGAGCAGTGATGCGACTGTCGGTTCCAGTGTCTATGGCGGCTACAGCAACGGTTACGGCAACGCCACGAACAGCACCGTCAACATCAGCGGGGGTATCGTCGGCAGTGGCGTCACTGGCGGATTCAGCAATGCTGGCAACGCCACGGACAACATCGTTAACATCAGCGGGGGTGCCATCGGCGGCAACGTCACCGGCGGAAGCAGCAACAATGGCAACGTCACGGGCAACACTGTCAACATCAGCGGGGGTACCATCGGCGGCAACATCGTTGGCGGACACAGCGGGAACGGCACCGTCACGGGCAACATCGTTAACATCAGCGGGGGTACCATCGGCGGCAACATCATTGGCGGATACAGCTATGCCGGCAACGCGACGAACAACAAGCTTATCATCAGCGGCACTGCCGACATTACCGGCGTCACGGCCCTCTACGGTGGGGACGGCGGCGGCGCGGATAAACGCACGGGCAACACCCTGCACATCGATCACTGGCAAGGAAACGGAAGTACCGGCAACAGAAGCACCGGCGCGAACATCGCCAACTTTGAAAACTACCGCTTCACCCTGCCCGTCGGCACCCTCGGCAACGGACAAGCCGCCCTCACGACCAGCGGCAGCGTCGATTTGGGCAACGACGCCAACGTTAGTGTCGCCTTTACGGGCGCGCCCGCCGCCGCTCTGCGGGTGGGGCAGCAAGCCCTCTTGATCAGTACATCCAACCCCATGAGCGGTAACGTTTCCGGCACGTCGTTGTCCCGATCCACCCTCGGCGCGACAGACTACACTTTTGATATCGCGCTGGAAAACGGCGATACCGCGCTGGTAGCGACATTGACAGGGAAAGAAATCAACCAGAACAAAGCCGGAGTCTACCTCTACGGCGCGTCCGCGCGCCTTGCCGCGCTCACCCAAGGCGCAGACCACATGGTCTCGCTTCTGGACAACTGGCAACACAGCTCCCAAACCCCGACCTCCGACGGATTCCGCTCCTTCGCCTCCCTGCAAGGCGGCAGCATCAAAACCCGTACCGGCTCCAGCGTAGACAACAAGGGCACGAGCTTCGCTTTTGGCGGAGCGATCGACACCGCCACCCGTCTGGGAACACTCACCACGGGAGTCTTTGCCGAAGGCGGCATCGGACGTTACGACAGCCAGAGCCGCTTCGGCTGGGGAGACGGCGATACCTGGCACTACGGCATCGGCGCGTTTGCCAGACACGCCTTTACCAACCGCGTCTATCTGGAAGGCTCCGCCCGTATCGGACGCGCCAAGGCGGACTTTGACGGCAAAGGTCCTGTCTCGGATTTGCACTACAGCAGCGCAGGCAACTACCGGGGCGCACACGCGGGCGTAGGGATAGACACACCCCTGAACACCGTCTCCAGCATGGACACCTACGCCAAAGTCCTTATGACCCGACAAGACGCCGACACGATGACGACCCGCGCAAAAGAGCGCCTTTTCTTTGACCGTACGAATTCCCTGCGCAGCCGCATCGGAACGCGCTACCGCCACAGAGTAGACCAGAACCTGCGCGCACATATCGGCGTGGGATGGGAATACGAATTTGACGGCAAAGCGCGCGCGAAGCTCGACGGGACAAGGATCGCGCGAGAAACCGAAACGCGCGGCCACAGCGCGCTCATCGAGGCGGGCGTGGAATGGACGGCGACGAAGGGCTGGTCTGTAAATGCCAACGCGATGGCGCTGGGAGGGCAACGCAAAGGAATCGCCGGATACGCGCAGGCGATTTATCGGTTCTGATTTCAGAGGATAGAAGACGGCGGTATAGGTTGGTGGTGAGCGCAGCGAACCCCAACGTTCCGCAGACGCTTATCAGGGATCAGGAATCAGATCAGCGAGCGGCGGCTTTGCCGCCGGAGAAAAGCTTTTTCAACCCGCCTCGGAAACGTTGTGGCTCTCACTCCGTTTACGGCGGTATAGGTTGGGCTGCGGCGAAGCACAAAGCCCAACGATTCCGTATGCGTGTGAATGATGGAAAGGACATCGGAATGGTATTCAAAGGAGGCTCAACCCAAGCTGTACGCCCTTTCAACCCGCCCCGAAACGTTGGGCTTCACATTCGTTCAGCCCAACCTATACCGTTTCCGCTCCGTTCACGGCGGTATAGGTTGGGCTGCGGCGAAGCAAAGCCCAACGATTCCGCATACGTATGAATGAGGGTGGGCGTAGCAATGCTCAACCCAAGCTGTACGCCCTTTCAACCCACCTCGGAAACGTTGGGCTTCACTCCGTTCAGCCCAACCTATAGCGTTTGTCCTCTGAACATCAAAACGGCGGAACGTCGGTGGGCTTGCCGAACTTTTTGGCAGTCAATTCGCGTACTGCCGTTTCGACGATCGTCGTGATTCCGGCTTCGAGTTCTTCGGTCGTATTCAAAAGGACGGCTTCGAGCAGCGTCGTGAGTTCGTAGGAAAAACGCTTTTTGACGGCTTCGACGATTTCGGCGGTGATCGCCTGGAAGTGCGCCGCGTCGGCGAGCGCGCGCGCGTCGTGCGCGGTCTGCGCGGCCTGCGTTTCGGAAGAGACGACCTCGGTCAGGATCGGCAGGTCCTCGTCGCCGACGAGCGGCGCGTCGTCATCGGGCGCTTTCCTGCCCGAAGCGGGCGGTTTTTTCGCGGGGACTTTCCGCGCGCCGGCGTGAGGGGAGGGGTCAGGCATCAGCGTTTCTCCTGAAGGTCGAAGTATTCGACCGCGTAACCGCGGTCTTTATAGAATCGGGCGCGTTCGCGGCCCGCGCTTTTTTCCTGGTCGGACCGCCCGACGACTTCGACGAGGCTGTCGAATTCCGCAAAGCCGGGGGGCGGCGTGTCCGAGAGGTTGAGCATCCGGTCGGTTTGCCGGCGCGACTCGGTCGAAGCGCCGATGAGCACCGGCGTCCGGTCGGCGAGCGGCGACGCCGCGTCGACGTGCGGAACGAAACCCGTCGCGGGAACGGCCCAGAGCTGCTGGTGGATCGCCTTGGCAAGCGCCGCGTCGGGCGCATAAATGAACATTTCCTTTTTTTGCCGGTAAGCGCCGGCGACGAGAGCAGCCGACGCGGTGATCCGGTCGGGCGCGTTGAAATAAAAGAAAACGCGCGTCAAAGCGATCTCCCCGCGCGCGCGAGAAAATAATGCGTCAGCAGCGGGACGGGACGCCCGGTCGAGCCCTTTTCGACGCCCGACTTCCACGCGGTCCCGGCGATGTCGAGGTGCGCCCATCGGTATTTTCCGGCGAAACGCGACAGAAAGCACGCGGCGGTGATGCTGCCCGCCGGACGGCCGCCGACATTCGCCAGGTCCGCGAAATTGCTTTTGAGCGAATCCCGATAATCGTCCCAGAGCGGCAATCGCCACACGCGGTCGAAGGATTCGCGCCCCGCCGACGCGAGGTCGAGCGCGAGCCTCTCGTTGTTGGCAAAAAGTCCGGTCGCAACGTGCCCCAGCGCGACGACGCACGCGCCGGTCAAGGTCGCTACGTCGATCACGAGTTCGGGGTTGAAGCGTTCGACGTAAGTCAGCGCGTCGCAAAGGATCAAGCGCCCCTCGGCGTCGGTGTTGAGGATTTCGATCGTTTGCCCCGACAACGAGGTGACGATATCGCCGGGTCGCGTCGCGCCGCCTCCAGGGAGGTTTTCGGTCGCCGGAACGACGACCGTCAGATTCAGCGGCAGCTTCAGCCGCGCGACGGCAAGCAGCGTCCCGAGTACGCTCGCGGCGCCGGACATGTCGAATTTCATCTCGTCCATGCCTTCGCCGGGTTTCAAGGAGATTCCGCCCGAATCGAAGGTGATCCCCTTGCCGACGAGGACGAAGGGACGCCCCCCGGCTTTCCCGCCCTCGTAGCTCAGAACGATGAATTTCGGCGGCTCGTGCGAGCCTTGCGCGACCGAGAGCAGCGAATTCATTCCGAGCTTTTTCATGTCGTCGCGTTCGAGTACCTGACAAGCGACACCCTCTTCCTCGGCGAGGCGCAGCGCGGTTTCCGCAAGATAGGTCGGCGTGCAGACGTTGCCGGGGAGGTTGCCGAGCGTCCGGGCGAACGCGACGCCGTCGGCGATCGCCTGACCCTGCGCGAGGGCGTCGCCGAGCTTTTTCGCGTCGTCGGACGGGGGCGCGAGGAAGGAAAGTTTTTTGAAGGCGGGGGCGTCCGCCGCGTTTTTCCTGAATTGGTCGAAGCGGTAAAGGGCGTCGCTGATGTTGATCACAGCCTGACGGATTTTCCACGCCGAGGAGCGCTTGCCGAGCGGAAAGCCGGTCAGCGCGAAAGACGCTTCTTTCGCGCCCGACGCGCCGAGCGCCTTGACGGCGTTCCGTATCGCCGCCATGAATTCTTTTTCACCGAAATCGTTTTTCCGCCCCAGACCGACGAGCAGCAAACGCTCGGCCTTGAAAGCGGGGATCTCGCGCAAAAAGAGCGTCGAACCGAGCTTGCCGTCCATATCCCCGCGCTTCAGGACGCCGGTGAGATAATCCCCGCAAAGCTTGTCGATCGCCCGCGCGGCGTCGCTCGGTTCGCGCGTCTCGAAGATACCCACGACGACGCAGGCGCCACGTTGTTTCTCCGGGCGTGTGCTTTTTATGCTAAATTCCATCGATTGCTCCTTTTACGCCGCCGTTTATTCCGACTCTTCGTTAAAACCAACAAAATGATCTTCCAGTACGCGGCTCGGCGAGAGTTTACGCAATCAGCGGCCGGGGTGTTCGTCGCGCTTTTCGCCATCCTGTTGACGACGCAGTTGATCCGCCTTCTCGGCGAGGCCGCGCAAGGCTCGATCGCGCCCGAAGCCGTCGTCGCGCTCCTGGGATTTTCTGCGTTGAATTATATCCCCGCGCTGCTTTCACTGTCTTCGTTCATCGCCATCCTCCTGTCGATCTCGCGCAGCTACCGCGATTCCGAGATGATCATCTGGTTCTCGTCGGGGCTTCCCCTGACGGCGTGGATACAGCCGGTGCTCGTGTTCACCTTTCCCCTGATCGCGGCGATCGCCGGACTCTCGCTCTTCGTTTCCCCGTGGGCGCTGTCGCAGAGCGCCGAGTACCGCGACACGCTCGGCGCGCGCCGGGACGCCGGACAAGCGTCCCCCGGCGTTTTCCAGGAATCGTCGAACGGCGAGAACGTCGTTTTCGTCGAAGCGCTCGCCGAAGACGAGACCTCGGTCAAGAACGTCTTCGCGACCTCGTCGAAAGGCAGGACGAAGCGGATTACCGTCGCCGCGACGGGGCATCAGGAGATCGCCGAAAACGGAGACCGCTTCCTCGTCCTCGAAAACGGCTACCGCTACGAACTCACCCCCGGAACGCCCGAATACCGCGTCATGGAATACGCCAGCTACGCGATCCGTATGGAGACGAAGGAGGCGCGCGGGATTCAGCGGACGATCCGAAACATGCCGACGCTGGCGCTGATGCAAAGCGATGAGCCGCGCGCGTGGGCGGAAATCCTGTGGCGCGTCGGCGTCCCGATCTCCGCGTTCGTGCTCGTCTTGCTCGCGATCCCGCTTTCCTTCGTGAACCCGCGCGCCGGACGGTCGGCGAATATGCTGCTGGCGGTGTTTACGTATTTTCTGTACAACAACCTCCTGACGATCAGTCAGGCGTGGGTCGCGAACGGCAGGGTTTCGTTCGCGGTGGGCCTGTTCGGCGTCCACCTGGCGATGCTTTGTCTCCTGCCGCTGCTTTTTTACCAGCGTATCGCGCTCTTTTCGTTTTCGCGCTTTTTCCGATGAAGATTTATCGACGCTACCTCGCGCGTGAAATTGCCGGGGGGATCGCGCTCGTCCTCGCCGCGTTTTTGGCGCTCTTCGCCTTCTTCGACATGATCAACGAAGTCAAAAGCGTCGGAGACGCGAGTTATCAACTCGTCGACGCGCTTTTGTTCGTCACCTTGCGCCTGCCGAGCCGCATCTACGAGCTGATGCCGGTCGCGGTCCTGATCGGGACGCTCTACGCGCTCGCCTCGCTCGCGCGGCACTCCGAAATCGCGGTGCTCCGCGCGTCGGGCGTGTCGACGAAAGAACTTTTGACGATTCTGTTTCAGGTGGCGTTCGCTTTCGCGCTCGTGACCTTCGTCGTCGGCGAATTCGTCATGCCGTTCAGCGAGCGCGCCGCGCAGCAACTCAGGATCCGCGAGCGCGGGCGGACGATGGGTCAGGGCCTGCGCAGCGGCGTATGGATCAAGGACGACCTGAGCATCATCAACGTCCGCGTTGTCCTGCCCGACAACTCGTTACGCGACATTTTCATCCACGACTTCGAACGCGGCGGGCGGCTCCGGTCGATCACCGAAGCCGCCGAGGGCGAATACGTCTCCCCGGCGGTCTGGCGGCTCAAGGGCGTTGCGCGCACCCTCATCGAGGACACGCGCTCGCAGATCATCCATCTGCCCGAAATGGAGTGGAATACGGCGCTCAACCCGGACATCCTCGCGGTCTTGATGGTCTCGCCCGAACGCATGTCGCTGACGCACCTCGCCGCCTACACGCGGCATTTGAGCGACAACGGGCAGAAAACGCAGCGCTACGACATCGCGATGTGGAAAAAGGTGCTCTACCCGCTCGCGGCGCTCGTCATGGTCGCGCTCGCGCTTCCCTTCGGGTATACGCACAACCGCGTCAGCGGCGTCAGCCTGAAAATATTTTCAGGCGTGATGATCGGCGTGCTTTTCCACATGCTCAACGGATTGTTCTCGAATCTCGGCGCGATCAACGGCTGGTCGCCTTTCCTGAGCGCCGTCGCGCCGTCGGTCCTCTTCATGCTCGCCGCGTCGGGGATGATCCTCTGGATCGAGCGGAGGTGATTCAGGGATCAGGGATCAGATAAAACCGATCGGTGTTTCAACGATCTTTCTCCGGCGGCGAAGCCGCCGCATATTTTTCTGTCTCCTGTTTCCTGTCTTCTGATACCCGATTCTCGTAGGGGCACGGCGAGCCGTGCCCAGCGGCGGTATAGGTTGGGCTGCGCGAAGGAAGAGCCACAACGATTCCGCATGCGTATGAGCGAAGCGAATTCCAACGATTCCGCATACGTATGAATGACGGAACAGGATGTCAGGAATCAGATGAAAACCGATTTCAACCGCGAAAGGCGCGAAAGACGCGAAAGTGAAGTGTTTGCATAAATTTTCGCGTTTTTCGCGTGTTTCGCGGTTCTAATTTCTTGGTTCCTGATCGGGCACGGCGCGCCGTGTCC
>JAISAZ010000029.1 GCA_031266435.1 Accumulibacter sp. | reverse complement strand
ACGTGCCCTTGACGTTCCGCTTCCGTCCCTATCATCCGCGCTGACAAGCCCGCCGTCCCGCGCAGATACTCTTCGAGACTCTCCAAACTCTTGAGCCGTTCTTCTTGCAAGGTCATGATCATCTCCTAATGATCCCGCCTTACAGCTCTTCTTTCAGACTCCCCTCACGTCGGAATCAGTCAATTCCTTCAGACTCACCTCATATTGGACTAGACTTCTCATGGCGAGAGCGTCAAAAAAGTGCTAAACTAATTGATTCGCACTTGCGCGGGTGCTTAGCTCAGTTGGAAGAGCGCTAGCCTTACAAGCTGGATGTCGGCGGTTCGAACCCGTCAGCACCCACCATCCCCACGGCGCGGACGGAGGTTTGCGTCGCGCCCATCAGGTATCAGGAATCAGAGGACAGGAATCAGATCAGTGAGCGGCGGCTTCGCCGCCGGAGCAAGAGCTTTGAAACACCGATCGGTTTTCATCTGTCTCCTGATTCCTGATCCCTGACCCCTACCGGCGCGCGCCGCTTCCCCGGAAAAAGTCTTGAAATGTATCAAGCGCGGCAAACCGGCGTCAAACTGAAATAGGAAGAATCCCAATGGAAATCCGTTATCCCGCTCTGGTCGAACCGCAGCCCGAAGGCGGTTTTTTTGTGCAATTCGTCGATTTGCCCGATACCTTTACCGAAGGCGGAACGATGGAACAAGCGCTGTTTCACGCCGTGGAGGTACTTTCCGCCATGCTGGACGTCAAAATGGACGACGGCGCAGACATCCCTCCGCCCAGTCAAGACGTTTCCGGTGCGGTATATATTGCTCCAGACGCGAAAACGCAAGCGGCCCTACTGGTTCGTCAGGCACGTGGGGAGATGAGTCTGGCGACGTTGGCGCGCGCGATGGAAACATCCTGGCCCGCCACGCAGAGACTGGAAAATCCAAATCATTGGCCTTCCCTGAAATCACTCGACCGCGCCGCCTCCGCGCTGGGAAAGCGACTGGTTCTGGTTCTGGAGTGATTTGACCACCATCCAATGATTTCAGCCGCGCGCAAAATCAACGCGTAGTACCGCCGTAAAGAGACGCTGGATAAAGCGGATGATGATCAAGTATCAGGAATCAGATCAGAACCCACCCCCGACCCCTCCCTTGTCAGGGAGGGGAGATTCGTGACCCCCTCCCCTGATAAGGGGAGGGATGGGGAGGGGTTCGGCGGCTTCGCCTCCGGAGCAAGAGCTTTGAAACACCGATCGGTTTTCATCTGTCTCCTGTCTCCTGATTCCTGATCCCTGACCCCTACCAGCGGCGTCCCCGGCAATGCGGTCCGGCGTAATCCCCGTCGTGATGGCGGCGGTGAAAGCGCCCGCGTGGCGAGTCCTCGGAGTCGTAATAATCGGCGCGCGGCCCGCGATGGTGGCGCGGTGCGTAGGCATGCCAAGGCCCCCGACCGTGACCGCGCCGGGTCGAATAACGCCCGTCGTACGAACGCGCGTCGTAAGCGTCGTCCCAGCCGCGCCGATGCCCGCGCCGTTCGATGAAGTCGTCGTCCCGACCGACCGAATCTCTAAAATCGGGCGCGGCGCGATAGCGCCCCTCGGCGGCGTCACCGCGCTCCCGCGAAGCGGGTCGGTCGTAATCTTCGGCGTGTGCCGTTGAAACGAGTAGCAGCAATAATGCGGCAAATCCCCAATGTCTCATGGATGCTCCTCCTTTTCTTCGTACTTTCCAGAAGCTACGCTTCTCGAAGAAAAGTGTCAATCGGCAGTCTGGTCCAACATGAGATGAGTCTGAAGGAAGAGGCTGATTCCGATGTGAGGGGAGTCTGATTCCATTTCCAGTTCATCCCTTCCTTTGTCGACTTCGCCTTGCCGTACTACCTGTACTGTCTGCGGCTCGTCTTCTCGGCATGAATGAACTGGAAAAGGAATGAAAGAAGCGCTGTGAGGCGGGATCATTGGGAGATGAGCATCACCTCGGCACCCGTTGAACATTAACTGCCCAATTTAAAGGAAAGGTAGCGTAATTCCATTCCCCGTGGTATTCATTCCCTTATCATCGACACTTGCCGGCGCAAACCCGCTTCGGTCAGCCGGTATTTCTGCAAACGGCTGTTGGGCGTTTGCGGCAAGGTCATTTCGACCAAGCCGGCATCCAGGGCCGGATAGAGATAGTTGGCGCGGAAGGTCGGACGATGCTTCAAGCCCACGGCTTTCTGCGCAGCCGACGGCGACAGTGGACCGTTCGCCAAGGCATACAGGAGCTGATCAACCGGGTCGACGACTGGGTCGGTGACTAGGTCGACTGGGTCGACGACTGGGTCGGTGACTGGATCGACTGGGTCGGTGACTGGGTCGACTGGGTCGGTGACTGGGTCGGTGACTGGGTCGGTGACTGGGTCGACGACTGGCGGAGGTGCTTTGGTTTCCTCCGCTTCCGCCCAAATCACCCGCGACGCATCGGGCAAAAACATCTCGAAGGCTTTGTGTACCCGGTCGTTGTGATACACGGGAGCCGCGTAACCCAGCGCGCGCCATTCGCGGCGCATCATGCGCAAGCCTGTACCGGCCTGTTCGCACATGTCGATGCGGCGCAAAGCCATCGCAATGGCCGGGTTGCGGACTTCTTTTTCACCGGGTTCCAATAGGAGTTCCTCGCTGCCGAAACTGTCGCCGGGGTTCCATAGCTGGATGCCGTCGGTGAAGAATTGAATGACGGCCTTGCGCGAATGATCACCGTAATCCTGATGGATCAACAGGTTGACCGCCGCCTCGCGGAACACGCGGAAACCCGCGGGCGCATCCCGCCGCTCCAGCGTCGCCGGATCGATATCCCGAAACGTCCTGGGCATGAAAAACAGGTATTTTGCCAGCAACTGCCGCCAACTCTGGATGATGTTTTCTTCACACACCAGCCGGTCGATCCAGCGCGTTTCCGGCATATCCTCCTTGCTGCCATAGCCGAGAAAGCGCAAATCCAGCACCGGGCGCGGCAACAGATTGCGTACGCCGCGCAGCGAGCCGAACAGCGCCACGCAAGCACGGGTAGGCCACCGTTGCCCGCCGTCTTTGACGATGTAGCCCCACTCATAGAGGAATTCGTGATGCGGCTGCTCCACATCGAAGCCCGGATTGTCGGCATGAAAACGATCCCGATACCACTTCAAACTGCCGCTGTGCAAAGCCTCGGCCAGATCGACGCGGGTAAATGGCTGGCCATCCCAACGATCAGCCGTGGCATCGCGCAGCATCCGCTCGATTTCGTGCGCCTGAGCGCGGTAGTTTCCGCCTCCCCTGCGGATAAAGGTTCGCCGGATGTCGCCATCCAGATACACCGGCTTGCGCGTGCGCGGATTCTCGGCAATATGGAAAGCCAGCACGGTTTTGCCGTCGTGCTGCTGCCGATGCGCTGTGACTTCCACATCGTGATTCACTTTACCGTCGGCGTGAAGCACGGAAAGAAAATCGTTTTGCAGTTTGTCCGGGTCGGTCACGCCGCAGACCTCAAAATTCTCGCCGTGCTGCGCAACGCCGAGCACCAGCCAGCCTCCCTGCGTATTGGCAAAGGCGGAAACCGCATCAAACGCGGACTTCGGCAGCGCGCCGCGCGCCGCCTTGAACTCCACGCCGGTCCATTCGCCCGAAGCGAGCAGCGCGTCCAAGGCTTGCGTATCGAATGGATTTTGCATCAATGTGGAACCTCGTTCATTTCATCTTCTTCCTCGATACGGCTGAGCGTCCACGCCTTTCGCCCTGCTGATGTTCGCCGCCGAGCCATTACGACACGCCTGATACGAAAAGCGCGCCTTCCATCCTGCCAAATCGACATCTTGGACGAATGCGACACGTCCGGCAAGATGATTATAGAATCCGAACGTGGCGTCGATTCGAGTTACGAGTCGAAATTTTCATATTTCGACGCGCCGACAACCCTGACGGTAGTGAACCTGAAAACCGCAGTTGACCACTGATTTTTCCCATTGAAGAGCAAGTGATGACAAGTTTCTCCGGTTTTTTGATCGCTCACCCTCAGGGTGAGTCCGTTACGCGCCTGGGAGCGCCGCCCCACAGCGCGCTGGCGGTGTTGCTCCTCCTTGCAGACATGAGTCTGCCGCGTCGTCGCGCCTTGCCAGCACACTCTGGAACAGCACTCCCAAGCACGTTCAACCACGGTTTCCAGGTTGGAATCAGTCGTTCACGATCGACCGGAACGCGGCGTAGCGCTCTTCGGAGATTTCGCCGCGTTCGAGCGCGGCGCGGATCGCGCAGTCCGGTTCGCGGTCGTGACGACAATCGTGAAAGCGACATTCCCCGACGAAGGGCAAAAATTCCGGGAAAGCGTGCTCGACATTTCCGAAACTCAAATGCTTCAGCCCGAAATCCTGCAAACCCGGCGAATCGATCAGCGACGAGGCAGCATCGAGACGGTAGAGCGCCGAGGAAGTCGTCGTGTGCCGGCCCGAATCGAGCGCGTCCGAAATTTCTCGCGTCGCCGCTTTCGCTTCGGGAAACAGCGCGTTCACCAGCGTCGTTTTGCCCATGCCCGACTGGCCGACGAGAAGGCTCGAACGGCCGGCGAGGTATGGTCGCATTTCCTCCGCACCGTGAATCGCCGAGAGCGGAACGATGCGGTACGCGGCGCGTCGGAAGGCTTCGAGCCGGGAAAGCGCGGCGGCGAACTTGGCGGCGAGGTCGCGTTTGTTGAGGACGATCAGCGTTTCGATCCGCTGATCTTCGGCGGCGACGAGGCAGCGCGTCACGAGTTCGACCGAGAAGGAAGGCTCGGCCGCGACCAAGACGATGAGTTGGTCGAGGTTCGCCGCGATCAGTTTTTTTCGGAAGGCGTTCGAGCGGTAGAGCAAGGTATCGCGCGCGCCGACTTTTTCGATGACGCCGCCGCCCGCGTGAATCCCGTCGTCGCATTCGACCGTGACGCGGTCGCCGCAGGCGATTTCGCTCTTTTTTCCACGGGGGAAGCAGAGGCGCGTTTCACCGTCGGAAAATTCGACGCGGTAATGCCGCCCGTGCGTGGCGACGACGACGCCTTCGGCTTTCAATTAGTACACCCCGTAGCTCCCGCACACTCCGTGAGCCGGCGGATGCGGATATACGCGGGCGGGTGTGAATCGTAGAACAGCGAGTGGAGCGGGTCCGGCGTCAGCGTCGAGGCGTTGTCGTCGTAAATGCGGACGAGCGCGTCGACGAGAGCGCCCTCATCCGAATGCTCCGTCGCGTAGCGGTCGGCTTCGAATTCGTCGCGGCGCGAAACGAAATTCATCAGCGGCGACAGAGGGAAGATGAAAACCGGCAGCGTCAGAAAAAAGAGGATCAGCGCGAGCGCCGCGCCGGACGCTTCGACGCCGAGGCCGCGATAAAACCATTCGGCGTCGATCAGGCGCCCGAAGAGCGCGAAAAACGCGAGCGAGACGGCAAAGAGTAAAGCGATGCGCTTGACGACGTGCCTGTATTTGAAATGACCGAGTTCGTGCGCGAGGACGGCTTCGACGCCGGAAGCGTCGAGACGTTTCAAAAGCGTGTCGAAGAAAACGATGCGCTTGGTTTTTCCGAATCCCGTGAAGTAGGCGTTGCCGTGGGCCGAGCGCTTCGAGCCGTCCATGACGAAAAGCCCCGACGCGGCGAATCCGCAACGCTTGAGGAGCGCTTCGATCCTCGCCTTGAGCGGGGCGTCTTCGAGCGGCGCGAAGCTGTTGAAAAGCGGCGCGATCCACAAGGGATAGATGAAGAGAATCAGGAGGTTGAATGCACACCAGAACAACCAGGCGTAAAACCACCACGCGCCGCTTCGCGTTTCTATGAGGTGGATCGCGACGAGGAGCACCGGAACGCCGATGAGCGCGCCGACGATCGTCTGCTTGGCGAGGTCGACGAAAAAGAGCTTGAGCGACATCCGGTTGAAGCCGAACTTTTGCTCGACGACGAACTGCGCGTAAAGCGCGAGCGGAAGGTCGACGAGTTCGGAAACGAGCGCAACGAGAGCGACAAGCGCAACGCTATAGAAGACGCCGTCGAAGCGCGCGGACAGGAATTCGTGCATCGCCTGCAATCCGCCGCCGTAGCTCAGCGCGAGAAGCAGCGCGGCGTCGATGAAAAGCCCGATCACTCCGAGCTTTGTCCGGGCGACGCAGTAGTCGGCGGCGCGCTGGTGCGACTCGAGGCGGATGCGTCCAGCGAAGGCTTCGGGGACCTCGGCGCGGTGCGCGGCGACGTGGCGTATCTGTCGCCACGCGAGCCAGAGGCGCAGCGAAATCTTCAAAAAAAACGCGCAAAGAAAGATTACGGAAAATAAAGCAGGCATCGAATTGTGACAAAATAAGAAATTTTCCAAACCGGACGCATTATATGGCACAGGACGCAAATCATCTCGTTTGGCTGGACATGGAAATGACCGGCCTCGACCCCGAACGCGAGCGCATCATCGAGCTGGCGATGATCATCACCGACGGCGATCTGAATATTGTCGCCGAGTCGCCCGTCTGGGTCGTTCACCAGACCGACGCCCTGCTCGACGCGATGGACGCGTGGAACAAGGGGACGCATGGCCGCTCCGGCCTCATCGACAAGGTCAAGGCTTCGACGCTCGACGAGGCCGCCGTCGAGGCGAAAGCGCTCTCTTTCGTGAAGTCCTACGCGCCGCCGGGCGTATCGCCGATGTGCGGCAACTCGATCGGCCAGGACCGCCGCTTCATGACGCGCTACATGCCGACGCTGGAATCCTGGTTCCACTACCGCAACCTCGATGTGAGTACGCTCAAAGAACTCTGCAAACGCTGGAAACCCGAAGTCGCCAAGGGTTTCACGAAAACGGCCAATCACACCGCGCTCGCGGATGTCCGCGAGTCAATCGAAGAACTGAAGTACTACCGGGAACACTTCATCAAGCCTTGACGGCGCGCGCGGGCGGCGTTTCCGGCATCGTCGGCGCGCCGCGCCTCCGGCCTTGCGCGTCAACGTAGGCTTTCAACACCGAATTGATGCGGCTCTGGTAGCGCTTTCCGGTGGATTTGAACCAGTCGAGCACGTCCGGATCCAGCCGGAGCGTGACTTGGCTTTTCGGTCGCGGCAATCTGTCCGCGGCTTTCATCCAGACGGCGTCCGGCTCGTAAGGCGCGTCGCTGTAGTCGATTCGTTCGTCGGGCATCGCCGCCAGTGCGGTCAGCCTCGCCCGCTGCTCATCCGACAGCGGCGGCGGGTTCTCCAGATCAAGAATCAAGGTCACGGTATTGTTTTCGCTCGGTTCCATTGGCTTTTCTCGCAGACATCAGACGAATACACTCATCGCATCTCATCGTATATACGACATAGAGAACGGATGGATAGACCAGACCGATCGTTACCCAACGGTCTTCGCCATAGTCTTCTCTACCGTCGTACCACTCGATGCGTCCCGTATCGAGAAATACACGCACCGCATCTTCGAAGGCTACGCCGTGCTTGTTCAAATTCCTGGTCGCCTTGTCCTGGCTCCATTCAAATTTCACTGTAGTTACCTTCTGTAGTCTAATGAAGTTTAGCACACAAAGGCTTTCCAGAGAGCTTCGGCATTTCGACGCGCCCCTGCGGTAAAATGCCCCATGCGCCGCTCATTGCCATCCATGAACCTAGAAACCGCAGTTGACCACTGATTTTTCCCATTGAAGGCTATGTGATGACAAGCTTCTCCGGTTTTTTGACTGCTCACCCTCAGGGTGAGTCCGTTACGCGCCTGGGAGCGCCGCCCCAGAGCGCGCTGGCGGTGTTGCTCCTCCTTGCAGGCATGAGCCTGCCGCGTCGTCGCGCCTTGCCAGTACACTCCGGGACAGCACTCCCAAGCACGTCCAACTGCGGTTTCTAGGTTATGAATCTGCTCAAAGCTCTGGCTACGATAAGCGGCATGACGCTGCTGTCCCGCATCCTCGGTTTTGTCCGCGACTTCGTCATCGCGCGCGCATTCGGCGCCGGGGTTATGACTGACGCATTCTTTGTCGCGTTCAGGCTCCCCAACCTTTTGCGTCGTCTTTTTGCCGAAGGCGCGTTTTCGCAGGCCTTCGTCCCGATCCTCGGCGAGTACAAGAACCGCGACGGCGACCAAGCCGCCAAGGGTCTCGTCGACCGCGTGACGACCCTGCTTTTCTTCGCGCTCGTCGCCGTCACCGCGCTCGGCGTCGCCGCCGCGCCCTTTCTCATCCACGTATCCTCGCCGGGTTTCGCGGCGGACGCGACGAAGTTCGAACTGACCGTCGAACTGACGCGGCTGACCTTCCCCTACATCCTCTTCATCTCGCTGACCGCGCTCGCCGGCGGAATCCTCAATACCTGGGGGCGTTTCGCCGTTCCCGCCTTTACGCCGGTCTGGCTCAACCTTTCGTTCATCGGAATGGCGCTCTTCGGCGCGGCGTTTTTCGAGCGCCCGGTTCTCGCGCTCGGCTGGGCCGTTTTTCTCGGCGGCATCCTCCAACTCGCCTTTCAGTTGCCGAGCCTCGCGCGCATCGGGATGCTGCCGCGCTTTTCGTTCGAACCGCGCGACCCCGGCGTCCGCCGCGTCCTGAAACTGATGGGACCCGCCGTTCTCGGCGTTTCGGTCGCGCAGATAAGCTTGCTGATCAACACGGTTTTCGCTTCTTTCCTGGAGAACGGCAGCGTCTCGTGGCTCTACTACGCCGACCGTCTGATGGAGTTTCCGAGCGGCCTGCTCGGCGCCGCACTCGGGACGAT
The DNA here is from genome assembly GCA_031266435.1 of Accumulibacter sp. GTDB lineage: Bacteria > Pseudomonadota > Gammaproteobacteria > Burkholderiales > Rhodocyclaceae > Propionivibrio. The sequence goes on along the minus strand of JAISAZ010000029.1, from coordinate 21,587 downwards.
CCTTCTGCCTTCGCTGAGCAAGTATCACGCAAGCGGAAATTCGGACGAATACTCGCGTCTGCTCGATTGGGGGCTTCGCCTGACCTTATTGCTCGCCGCGCCGGCGGCGGTCGCTCTGGCGATCCTGGCGATTCCGCTGATCGCCACGCTCTTCAAGCACGGCGCGTTTACGGCTTCCGACGCGCTTCAGACGAAGAACGCGCTCGTCGCTTACAGTTTCGGCCTTTTGGGACTGATGCTCGTCAAAGTGCTCGCGCCGGGTTTTTATGCGCGCCAGAACGTTCGGACGCCCGTCAAGATCGCGCTTTTCACGCTCTGCGCCACGCAGGTGTTCAACCTGTCTTTCGTCGGCTGGCTCAAACACGCCGGCCTCGCGCTCTCGATCGGTCTCGCCGCGTATTTGAACGCCGCGCTGCTTTACCGTGGGCTGCGGCGCAACGGGAGCTATACGCCCCAGCCGGGGTGGGCTGTATTTTACGCGAGGGTTTCGGTCGCGCTTGCGGTCATGGGCGCGGCGCTGTGGTGGATGGGCGGCGACGCCGAAAGCTGGCTCGCGTCGTCAAGCGTGACCGAGCGCGTGATCCGGCTTTCGCTGATCGTCGTCGCGGGCGCGTCGGTCTATTTCGCCGTCCTGTGGGTCGCGGGATTTCGGCTCGCGGATTTCAGACAGAAGACAGAGGACTGAAGACAGAGGACAGAACGGCCTTCGGCCTTAAGTAGTCAGTTGCCTGTAATCAGAAGGAGCGTCCCATCCGACATCTGAATACTGAAAACTGGTCACGAAGCGAGCGCCAGCGAGCGATCTGTCTTCTGTCCTCCGTCCTCCGTCTTCTGGCTCAGCCCAACGGAAGAATCGGGACGATCATCAGTGCGACGATGTTGATGATCTTGATCAGCGGATTGACCGCCGGCCCCGCCGTATCCTTGTAGGGATCGCCGACCGTGTCGCCGGTAACGGCGGCCTTGTGCGCGTCGGAGCCTTTGCCGCCGAAGTGGTCGTCTTCGATGTATTTCTTGGCGTTATCCCATGCGCCGCCGCCCGTCGTCATCGAGATCGCGACGAAAAGCCCGGTGATGATCGTCCCCATCAGGAGACCGCCGAGCGCTTTCGGGCCGAGCAGAAGGCCAACGATGACGGGAACGAGCACCGGCAGAAGCGACGGGACGATCATTTCGCGGATCGCCGCGTTCGTCAGCATACCGACGGCCCGCGAATAATCGGGCTTGGCCGTGCCTTCCATGATTCCGCTGATTTCCTTGAACTGGCGGCGCACCTCGACGACGACGGCGCCCGCCGCGCGCCCAACGGCCTCCATCGCCATCGCGCCGAAGAGGTAGGGAATCAGGCCGCCGATGAAGAGTCCGACGATCACGATGTGGTCGGAGAGGTCGAAAGCCGTAACGTAGTTTCGACCGGCGAGCGCGTGCGTATAGTCGGCGAAGAGGACGAGCGCTGCCAAGCCTGCCGAACCGATCGCGTAGCCCTTGGTCACGGCCTTCGTCGTGTTGCCGACGGCGTCGAGCGGGTCGGTCACGTCGCGCACTTCCTGCGGCAGCCCGGACATTTCGGCGATTCCGCCCGCGTTGTCGGTAATCGGCCCGTACGCGTCGAGCGCGACGACGATCCCGGTCATCGAGAGCATTGACGTTGCGGCGACGGCGATCCCGTAGAGTCCGGCGAGCGCGTAGGCCGCGCAGATCGCCGCGCAGACGGCGAGAACGGGCAGGCCGGTCGATTTCATCGAGACGCCCAATCCGGCGATGATGTTCGTTCCGTGCCCCGTCGTCGAGGCTTCGGCGATGTGGCGGACGGGTTTAAAGTCGGTTCCGGTGTAATACTCGGTGATCCAGACGAGCAGACCGGTCAGCGCGAGGCCAACGACGGCGCAGCCGAAGATGCTCGTCGAAGCGGCGGTCTGACCGTCCGGCAGCGTGATTCCCGCGCCGAGCAGCCACGACGTGACTGGATAGAAAGCGACGAGCGCCAGTACGCCCGCGACCGCAAGACCGCGATAGAGCGCGTTCATGATCTTTCCGCCGGGACGCGCCTTGACGAAGAAGCAACCGACGATCGACGCGATGATCGACGTTCCGCCGAGGACGAGCGGGTAGACGACGAGTCTGTCGCCCACGTCGCCTTGCGACATCATCGCGCCGAGCACCATCGTCGCGACGACCGTCACCGCGTAGGTTTCAAAGAGGTCGGCCGCCATGCCGGCGCAGTCGCCGACATTGTCGCCGACGTTGTCGGCGATGACCGCCGGGTTGCGCGGGTCGTCTTCGGGGATTCCGGCTTCGACCTTGCCGACGAGGTCGGCGCCGACATCGGCGCCTTTCGTGAAGATTCCGCCGCCCAGGCGCGCGAAAATCGAGATCAGCGAACCGCCGAACGCGAGGCCGACGAGCGGCTCGACCGCATGAACCAGGTCAGCCCCCTCCCCGCTGAGGAAGGCGTAATAGCCGGCGACGCCCAAAAGGCCGAGTCCGACGACGAGCATGCCGGTGATCGCGCCGCCCTTGAACGCGACATCGAGCGCAGCGGCCAGACCCTTCCTCGCGGCTTCTGCCGTCCGCACGTTCGCGCGGACGGAAACGTTCATCCCGATGAAGCCGGTGGCTCCGGAGAGCACGGCGCCGACCACGAAGCCGACAGCCATCTTGCCGCCGAGAAAAATTCCGATGAGCACCGCCAGAACGACGCCGACGACGGCGATCGTCGTATACTGCTTGTTCAGATAAGCCGACGCGCCCTCCTGTACCGCGCGCGCGATCTCCTGCATACGCGCGTTACCCGGCGGCAAGGAAAGAATCCATCGTGCCATGACAGCGCCGTACAAGACGGCGATAGCGGCGCAAGACAACGCAAAAACAAGACCGACCGACATTAGTTCCCCTCAAAACTGTTCGGAAAGAAAACGCGCGGCGCATCGCTCTGACCGGCGCGCGCGGACAAAACGGTAAATTCTAACTCAAAGCGGCAAAAATTGCCTCGCTGACTTCTTCGATGGCGCCGACGCCCGACACCTTGCGGAATTTCGGCGCGTCGCCCGAACTTTGGCCCAGATAGTAATCGACGAGCGGACGCGTTTGCGCGTGATAGACGGCAAGCCGTTTTCTGACCGTCTCTTCCTTGTCGTCGTCGCGTTGAACCAGAGCTTCGTGCGTCAGATCGTCCTCACCCGGCGTTTTCGGCGGGTTGTACTTGACGTGGTAGACGCGCCCGGACGATAAATGGACCAGCCGTCCGCTCAGGCGTTCGACGATTTCCTCGTCGGGCACGTCGAATTCGAGGACGTAATCGAGCGCCACCTTCGCCGATTTCATCGCTTCGGCTTGCGGAAGCGTCCGCGGAAAACCATCGAACAAATAACCGGCTTGACAATCCGGCGCGCGCAGACGATCGCCGACCAGATCGAGGATGACGTCGTCCGAAACGAGGGCGCCGGACTCCATGATCGCCTTGGCTTTCAGGCCGACCGGCGTCCCCGCCTTGACCGCCGCGCGTAGCATGTCACCGGTTGAAATCTGCGGAATACCGAATTTTTCGCAGATGAATTTCGCCTGCGTTCCCTTGCCCGCACCGGGCGCTCCCAACAAAATGAGTCTCATGCTCACCCTTCCTTCGAAAAATCGTGGAAATCCAGACACCATTCAGGTATCAGGAATCAGATGTCAGGAATCAGATCAGAACCCATCCCCGGCCCCTCCCTTGTCAGGGAGGGGAGGATCAAAGCTCCCTCCCCTGACAAGGGAGGGATGGGGAGGGGTTCGGCGGCTTCGCCGCCGAAGATGATCAACAAACACCCGATCGGTTTTCTTCTGTCTCCTGATCCCTGACACCTGTCCTCTGATTCCTTTTCCAATCGTCCATACTTTGATGCTGAGCCATAGATAGTACTTCTCGTGCCGCAAGGCGAGTCGACCAAGGGTGGGGCGATTGGAAAAGGAATCAAATAAAATCCGGGAGCAACACGACCCTGGCTTCAGGCTCGCATCGCACCCGGCAAACCACGCTCATTCTTTCTTTACTACTCACTACTTCACACACTACTTACTACTCACTACCCACTACTCACTACTCCCCTCGGCGAAGGCCGCCCTTTTCAGGGCGGCCCGGCTTTATTCGGAAACGAGTTCCCTCCACGAAGTGCGGCGCGTCGACACCCCACCTCCTCTCTTGGAGACGTCTCCAGATGCTGCGTCCCCACCACCCCCTCCGTCCCCTCCGCCGGTATCAAATCTGGTAACACGAAAAATCGTTGTTCCATCGGCTCCCTGAGCAGGCACCGAAGAAGTACTGAGGTTATTCCCTAGACCGATTCCGGCGGTACCGTCGGAATGGAGAGAAGTACCTGTCATATAGTCCAGGTAGTAAAGGTGACTTTCACCGATCGGGACGCACGCGGCGATCTTCGGTGTATTCGTCGTAATTATCAAGGTTCCCGCTACCAAGTGCATATCGACGTTGGCACGCTCGCTCAAGACCGGGAAATCGACGTACCAGCCGGCGTTATAGCTGAAGTCGACCGGGACGGGACTCACGATTTTCACGGTCGGCTCGCCTTCCGTGCAGAAGCTGTTTCCCGCGGGACAGACGCCCTCGACCATCGTCTGGCGGACGAAGCCTTCGTCGGAAGTACGCGGGTCGCCGTAGGAATCGCCGTCTCCGCCGGTCAGGTTGTCACGGATCGCGTAAATCGAGTGTATCTTGCTGTCGACCAAGTCTTCGGTGCCGAGCATCTGCCCAGTGCCGACGAAGACGACCGAATGCGTCAGTATCTTGCCGATTTCGGGTTTGGACGTGATCGGCTGTGCATTGCCGAAATCGTCTTTCAGGGTCGCAAGCAATTTGGCGTCGTAACTCGGCGGGTCGAGCGGGATATTGCCGTTGACGTCGAAACGCCAGACGTTGCCGAGCAGGTCGCCGCCATAGACGCGCAAGACCTGGTTGTTATACCCCGGATACGTCGCCCAGCCCGCGATGCGTGCCAAGCCGCTCGGCGAAACCGTATTACCCTCACCGTTCGAGATCGTCCGCAAGAGCACGCCGGTATTCGCGTCGAGGATGAATATCCGTCCCTCGCCGTCGCCCTGCATGACACCGTCGGGGATGTTGTTATACCCCGAAGCAAAGATCACGACCCAGCGACCGCTCGGATACGAAGCGCTGGGGTAAAGCTTCGTGATCAGCGGGTTGCCGTAAGACTTGCCGAGGTTGTCGTCGGTGAATTCCCACAGCCCCCTGGGGCTGTCCGGGTCGGTGACGTCGAGCGCGTAGTAGCCCCTCCCGCCGTTGTTCAGACCGCCGACGAGGATCGTCTTCCACGCGGCGCTGTCCGTGTTGCACCCCGAAGTGCAAATGTCGCCCATCACCGGCGTTCCATCGACGTAGTAGCGGTGCGCGTCGCTGTAAAACTTGTCGGCGAGCCTGTAGAGATTCGGGACGACCATCGACGGCACGTAGGCCCATTTTTCCTGACCGTTCGTGTCGTCGAAGGCGTGGAGCATCCCGTCGTTCGCGCCGACGTAGATCGTCGGCCTTCGAGTCGCGTGGCTCGCCTTGAAGTTGATGTATTTTTGGTCGACGTAGGTCCACGGCGGTACTCCGACGTAAGCCGCTTCGGAATTGACGATATCGCCGAGGATATGGCTGCGCTGGCGGAAATAGGCGTTCGTATCGGTGATCGCGCCTTCGTGCGCACGTTCGCCCCGGATGTAGTTGAACAGCCTCTCACCGCTCGCGGCCGCCTGCGACGCAGCGGAAAGGCAATTTTCCCCCGTCGTGCAGAACTGCGACAGCGAGATGTTCTCCTTGAGGAAATGCGCTTTCTCCGCCGTCGTCAGATTGGCCCATTTGAATTCACGGAGCCGGTTCGAAGCGCTCGTGCTGAATGCGTAGATCTTTCTCGGCCCGTGGCCGTCGCTGGCGATCTGCGCATCAAGCCGTCCCTGCGCGCTCCATTCCGGGAGCGGCTTGATCACGCCGGTTTGACCGTCAATCCATTTTTTGTAGAGATTGCCCGTCCACTCGCCCGCCTGGAATTCGCTGAAATAGATGGCGTTATCTCCTACTTTGAGGTTCGGGTTTGCGAAGGTCACCGCAGCGAGCGAGCCGGCCTTTGCCGTGATACTCGCGAGCGCGCCGGAAATTCCCGCCGCGAGCGACGACGGGTCGGACGCGCTGTAGTACTCGCCGCGCCCATTGACGGCGGCGTGCCAGAGGTCGTCGATATTCGTCTGCGTGCCGCTCACGGGCTTCGGCCAGTTGCACGAACCGTCCTGCTGCCAGGTACAAATCCCGTCGTTGTGGTTGACCGTCTGCCCGGTCTTGATGCTGAAGTAATCACCGCTCTCGGCGGTCAGGTAATCGGGCTGGTACTGCATGAGACCCGACGCGCCCAAACCGAGCGTATAGGTGACCATGTGCTGCCACTTGACCGTGCTCGCGCCGCTCGGCGGGACGATGTTCTCGCACACCGGGTTCTGCACGCCGTTGACCTCTCCGCCGAGGCAGTTGCCGAGCGAAGAAGTACGCAGGTCGGTCGTATAGTAGTACTGTGCAACGTCGGCGAGCGTATCGGGCGTCGGCGTACCGAGCAATTCCTGGCAACTGATCTGCCAGTAATCGGGCGGATTCGGCGTCGTTTCTTTCGACTTGCAGTCCGGGTCCAGAACACCGGCGGAGGAACTCTGGAATTCCTTGGTGCATATCACCTCGTTTTTCTCCGGCGTTCCGTCGTCGTGCGTCGCCACGCACGAACCCACATACGCTTCGGTCGCGTTCTTCAGGATTTTTCGGCACGAGACTTTCTGCCCCGTCGCGCTCGTTTCCTCCACGCAATCCGTGAGTTCGGTCCCGCCAAGCGGTGGCCCCCAAGACTGGATTACGCTCGATGTACAAGTGCTGATCCTCGACGGCTCGGTGTAATTCGGCGGCGACGACCCCGGAGTCGCCCCGTTGCACGCCTGGGCATTCCAGGCGCCGGAGGGGTTGTAGCGGCACTCGGTGACGCCTTCCTCCGCGGTACAGGCGGTCACGTCGGTCCAACCGCTCCACACAACGTTGCACTTGACCGCCTCGTTGGCGAGATTGTTACCCGACGGCGGGTTGGACTCAAGAATCTCGGTACAGGTCACGCCTTCAGGGACTTTGGTCCATGGAGTGTAGGCGCCGTAGGCGCATTCGACGACGGTCCCGGTATTGAAGTCCTTGCTTCCCGTCGCGGCGCAGGTTTGGTCGGTCACGTTGACCGTCGCGGACTCGTACCTGCAGTCGATCGCGTACGGCGCGGAGTAACCCGAAGGCGTCAAATTTTTCGCACATGTCCCTACGGGAGACCAGACGCCCGACTGCAAGGGGTCGGTAGCAGACCACCAGTTCGTCGAGTACTGGCAACGCGTCGCCATCCCGACCGTGTAATTGGGGGCAGAGCTTTGATCGACCGGCGTACAAGTCCCGACCGACACCCCATTGTTAACAGGGGTAGTCCACCCCGCATAGCGGCAATTGACGGCGCCCTTGTAATACGACGGGCCGTTCGACTGCGCCGTCTGGGTACACAAGCCGGCGTTGGTCCATTGGGTATCTGTAGTATAGCCTTCGATCTTGCAATCGACTTCGTAGTGATGCGAAGCTATGTCGCTCTCGCTCTCCGAAACCTTCGTGCACTCGTCGACCCTGTACCACCCCGACCAGTCCATACGGCAACGATCGGGGTCATTCTCCGTCCCCGGTATGCAGGTGTCCTCGTGGTTTTGCCAGGTCCAACCGCACTGCGTCAGCGTCGTACCGTCGAAGCCCCCCGTACAACTCGCCACCTCGACCCACCCCGAATCGTACTCCTTGGTACACTCGGCGCCCCCACTCGTACAGCGCGCATCGGTGATGTCGTAGTCAACGTAGCTATACCCCGACATCCCGCTGACTGCATTGCACTGGACCGTCGCTACCGCGACGCGGAAGTTGTCGATATCGTCGCTCGGCGTTATCGTGCAGGCGGAGACGTTCGTCCAGCCGGAAGCATTTGTATACTGGCATTCGGTCACGGGACCGGAGTAGGTGCCGTTATCCAATGCCACGGACCCTGACGGGGTACAGCTCGCGGCGTTCGCGAAGCTCGGCGCGCTCCAGCCGCAACTCATCGCGTTCTGGGTGGTGTATTGCGTTCCATTTGCCGACCCCGTATCTGGCTGAACGGGCGTGCAAGTCGTGACGTTGTTGACCGTCGCACCGGTCTCGTAATTGCAGCTGACCGCTTCGTTGACGGTCCACGTGCTGCCCTCACCCCCGCTCGACCTGGTGGCGACGGTGCAGGTCGCGGGGTAGGTGGTCAAGGGCGAGGTCGCGTACTGGCACCCCGTCACGCCGGCTTCGATCGTGCAGGTATCGGGATAAGCCACGATCTCGTCCCCGCTCAGCGTATTCCGGCATTGCACGGCTTCGAGCACAGTGTAGGGGATCGAGGTCGACTGGGGGTTCGCCGTACAGGAAGCGACATTCTGCCACGACGACGGCGCCCAAGGGGTGTATTGACACGAGACGACCGTCCGCATCTGGACGCGCGGCGAATCGGTGTCGGCGCCGATGATCGTCTCTGCCGGTCCGGCTTGGGGCGTACAGGAGCCGCTCGTCAGCGTCTGCCACCCGCCTATCCCCGCGCCACTTGTGATCGATTGACATCTCGTGACGTTGGGTTCAGCGGTACATACGTCGACGTTGCGCCAGAAGCCCCAGCCCGCACCCGCCCTGTCCTGCTGCTGCGCCTGCGCGCTCACGTATTTTTGCAGGACCGAGGTTTGTTGCTGCGCCTGACCATAATTCAAACGATGCAACTGGTAGGTGTACTGCCTCAGCTTCTGCGGCTGTTGCCACAGCACCCTGGTCCGCGACTGCAGCGTCCGTGTGCTCGCCTGATTCTGGATTATCGGTGTGCGCCGTCTGACGCGAATCTGCCGCCGTGTCGGCTTGTCGTTCTCCCAGCGATGGTGGAGGTCCTTGACGCGCCGCCACACCTGGCCGACGCTCTTCTCCAACTGGCTCGTCGAGGCTTGCAGCGGCGCGCGGCGCGACTTCAGCGTCGAGGTCGTTTTCTGTAACTTGGCGGATTGCCACTGAGACACGTCCTTGGTCTGCGTCTGGAGCTTATGCAGCATCGCGTAACTTTGCTCGACCTGGGTCTGCCACCACGTCGCGACCGTCGGAACCTTCCTTTCTTTCCATCGCATCTCCGTCTTCATCCAGCCGGGAGTGCCGCCGTCGAGCTGCGGGCGTTCGACGGCGGGGAGCACGTCCTTGCCGTCCTGGTCGCCGACGGCCGTCCCGTCGAGTTTGGATCCCGCCTCGTTGTTCCAGTAACCGTCGGTCGAGAGGATCGAGACGTTCTGCTGGCACGAATACTGGACCGGGTCGGTAATCGCGTGACCGTTGTAGGTCCCCTTGAGCTGCCCCGCGTAGAGGCGGCCGGTCTGCGCGAGCGCGAGCCGCAAGGGCGTATAGTCGACGGCCGACCTCGTATCGAAGAGCTTGTCGTACCACGCAAGCTTCTGCGCCGTCGAAAAGGTATCGATGTTCAGGAAAAAGTCGCCCATCTGCGAGGTGCCGGTCTTGTTGTTGATCGACATGAATCCGACGCGGAAATCGTCTCCGATCGGCGCGAACGCGTGGCTCGCCGCAGTTTTCATCGTCAGCATGCGCGTGCGGTAGTACGCCCACCAGTTCGCGTAGTTCGTCATCTCTTCGGCGTAGGTGCACTCGCTCCCCGCGCAATCGGTACGTCCGACATCCTTGGGGTAGGTCGCCCTTCCGGTGTGGATCGCGATCAGGACGATTTCGCCGGGCGCGTTGTTGTCCGCCGGACGCGCGAAAGCTGTCTGGTAAGTCGTCATTCCGGCGGTGACGACGGGCGTCACAGCGCCCGAAGGCGTCTTCGGCGCGTAGATATAGACCGCGCCGGCTTCGTCCATGACCGCCATATAGCCGACCGTCGTGCAGGCGCCGGACAGACCGAAGGTACATTCGTTGATCGCGTTGCTGACGGCGAACGCGAGTTCGGGGACATTCGACGCCATCGCGGGTTCGGAGAGGATTTCGGCGCCGGAAACGGTGATGCTCGTGAGCGCCCCCCCCGACGAAAGCGTCAGCTTGCTGACGTAGGGCGCGGGCATGCGCGGGTAGCCGAAAACGTCGAGCGCGTCGCGGTTGTCGATTTCGGTCGCCTGACAGGCGTTGAGAGCGAGGTCGCCCGTATCGGCGGCTGCGTTGGCCTTGCTGTCGCACCAACGCAAATAGGCGGGAAACTTGTATTCGGCGGTCGGCGTGTTCTGCTTGACGCAGTTGCGAAAATTGGCCGACGCGCAGTACTCGCCGGGGATCGTCGTGAAGTAGAAGGCGTTTCCGACCATATTGGAGGTCGAGGTATCGGTCGCCGAGTAGGGGTTGTTCCTGACCGTCGTCCAGGCGCCGGAGTTCGCCGCGTTCTGCGTCGGGAAGGTCGTCGTATCGAGCGCGCCGCCGTCGGTGTAGTAGACCGGCGGTTTGTAGGTAATCGCCGGGTTGTACGCGACACCGTTGAATTTGGCGTTGGCCGACTGCCAGAGGTCGACGTTCATCGTCTTCACCGGGTTGGTGTTGTTCTTTCCGCCCGCCCAGTCGGGGAGGTAGTCCCACTCCATGCTCAGCGAATCGTCCATGATGAACATGAGGTTCGGGTTGATCGGCGCGGCGGAGGCGCCCGACAGGGGCGCGTTCGACAAATCCGTCGGCGCGGCGTGCGCCGCCAGCGAGACGACCCCGGCCGCCGCGAGGGCGATCCACGATTTTGGCTGGGTGAATTTGTTGGCTTGCATGATGAACTCCTTGAAAATCCTGTTAGAGCGCGATGATCGTCTGAATGTAGGCGACGGTGTTGCGCGGTCCGGCGATGCGCGTCGTGATCCGGTAATAAATCTGCTCCTTCGTTTGGAGCGGGATTCCTCCAAGATCATTGCTGTCTCCAGTGGTACCGATGTTGGCCTTATAGCAGGTCACCATTCCCGGCTCGCCTTCCGCGTCGCAAAGGCGGTGAATGATGTAGGAAACCGTGTTGCCCGCCGCGTCCTTCGTCGGGTCGTTGAACGCAAAATCCTTGAGCGTCGCGTTCCAGAAAGCGTCCCAGGAAACGCCGGCCGCGGGGTCCTCACGCAGCGCGCGGTAGCCGGCCGTTGTATTGTTCGTGTAGAGCGTCGCGTCACCCCTGAGGTTGTGTGCCTCCAGCCAATTGACAAAACCGAGTTCGGTTCCGCGCTCTCCCGAGAGGACGGCGGACTCGTGGAAGGCGAGGTTGCCCGCGATCAGATTGGTCGTGTCGACCGAGCGGACGAGCGTCGTCGCCGCGAGCGTCAGCGCGACGAGGACGACGAGGGCGATCAGGAGTACCACGCCACGCTGCGACCCCGGTTTCGCGAAGGCGGGGCGCAAGCGCGAAGCCCGGCAGGGATGGTCAGGCGTTTGAAGAGGCATTAGTAGGGACATAGCGTCATCCACGGAATGTTGCGGATCGGCACGACGGTCTGGAAGAGCCGGTAGCGATAGTGCTGCCAGTTCGTCCGCGTCGCGGTAAGGTTGATCGGGTGCGTCGCGCTCCCGTACCACGCCGGCGCGACGGGCGTGACGGCTTCTTTTTCGATCTGGGCGTTCCGCGCGACGACGGCGATGCGCACCGCGGGTGCGCGCACCCAGAGGCAGGCGTATTTTTCCTGATCGACCGGGGAAGGTTGAACAGGCGTCGTTTGGTCCCAGACGTCGATCGACCCGTTCATCGGCACGGTCGTATCTCGCCCGTATTGCGCGCGCAGGCTGACGACGTTGTCGGCGATCGGTACCCACGCGGAGCTACACGTTCCGTCGGCCGCCGTGCAATCCTCGGTGCAGTTGCTCGCCATATAGTCGCAGACGGTCAAATTGCCACCGTGGACCGCGTACGCGAGGATTTTTGGAGCGGATCCCAAATTGAACAGCGCACCCTCTTCGAAGGCACCATCGCCCGATGAAAGCGTGAGGTTCTGGCCCGATACGCTCGTCACGGACGCGAGCCTGAGCGCGCAACTGACGTTCATCGGCCTCGCCGTTGTGGCGATGACCTTGTCGCCCACCCGGTACGTCAGCGACGACGGCATCATGAGCTGCGTTCCGGCGGCGTTGATGATGACCTCGCCCTGCGTCGAGCCGTTGCCGTTTCCATAAGAGACGAGCAGAACATCGGTACTCGGGTCGCCCGCGGGGATGTTCGCCGGGTTGATGACGACGTGCGTGAGGACGGGGAGCGTCTTCCCGCCGCCCAGGTCGAGCGGACAGCCGATGACGTTCAGCGCGTTGATCCCATAACCGGCGTAACGGAGGTCGCGCTGGAGCGCGTAGATCGCCGAGACTCCGGTCGTCTGCGCGTCGCCGGTACCCGTCGTCGTGCGCTTCTGGCCTTCGACGAAGGAAAAAATCTGCATCATGATGATCAGACCGACCATGCCGATCACCATACCGACGAGAATTTCGACGAGACTGAAGCCGGAATTTTTGTTCGCTGGAATCTTTTTCATACCTTGTTTCTCATGATCTGTGAAACGACGACGAGCCTGTGCCTGTCGGGCGCGGACATTTGCGGCGTGCGCCAGAAGATCGTGACGGTCACCCGACCGCCGGTCGCGTCAGCCGCGTCGATGATCGAGACCTGCGGCTTCATCGTTTCGTCGGCGAGCGCGACTCCGGGTAGCATTTTCGAATTCACAAGCTCGTTGAGCCAGACGAGATAGGCCGCGCCGTCGGTTTCGTAATCGGTCTTGAGTTGCGCGAGCGGGAGGCCGCTCGCCCACATCTGCCCGATCAGTTGATTGGCGACCATCGTCGCGTCCGAGCGGTACTTCGCGTCTCCGGTCAATTTAACCGACGTCGCCTGCATGGCGACGACCGTCATGATGCCGAGCGAGAAGATCAGGATCGCGATCAGGGCTTCGAGCAGCATGACACCCGATTGCTTTTTTGCGCATTTCAGATCGTTTTTCATCGTCAGCACCCCTGCGTATCCGAGGAAGGAAGTGCGGGGTCGCACATGCGGATCTGGCCGCCGGCGGAGACGACGACGCGAAGGCAGCGCACACCGCCGCCCGCGCTTTTGCACGTCAGCCCCGGAATGTCTCCGTTGGTGACGTTGATGGCCGACGGCGTACTGACCAAACGACCCACGCTGTTGAACACGTAGGAGGAGACGCCTCCGGCCGAAAGGATCTGCATCTTCGCGTCGGCGGCTTCCGCGCCGCTACGGAACTGGATGCCCCTCGGCGCGGCGACTTCTTCAGGGTCGATCGTGCACTCGCCCGTGACTTCGTCGAGGCTGACGAACCACGACGGACCGTTTTCGTTCATCTGGCACGCGCCGTTGACCAACTGGAAGCGGACGACCGTGTTCCGGCGAACGGCCTCGGCCCTCGCGAGCTGGAGACCGTTCTGAATCGATTCGGCTGTGGTGCGGATTTTCGAATTCCGTATCCATTCGGAAAAATTGGGCACCGCGAGCGCCATCAGAATCGAAAGCAGGACGATTCCGACGAGCAGTTCGATCAGCGTGAAGCCGCGTCTGGCGTGGGAATTCATCCGCAGGCTCCGCCCTTGCCCGTGATCCAGCACGTCGGCGAAGTCGTCGCCCAGCTCGAGTAGGCGCTGCCGGAGAGGTCGCTCGTTTTCTGGTTCGCCTGATTGATCGTGTAGATGAAGCCCCCCATCGACCCGCGACCCGTCGCCGTCAGGGTAAAGGTCATCGCGGTGGAAACGCAGGAGAAAGTGAAGAACTGGCTCGTCACCGAGTCGGTCGCGCACGGCGGCGCCGCGACCGCCGGGGTGACGACGCTGCCGCCGCCGTCGAGCACTTCGGACTGCGCGTAAAAATGGTTGTCCTGGAAGAACTGCTCCATCTGCGTCTTTTTCGTCGAGAGCCCCGCCGTCGCCTGCGTGACCCTGGACTTGACCACGTAATCGGTGTAAGAGGGGTAAGCCAGGCCGGCGAGAATGGCGATGATCGCCACGACGACCATTAACTCGATCAAGGTGAAGCCCGTTTGCTTTTTCACGAAAATCATTTTCAGTTTCCGCCCGAATTCGATAATCAGTTTTAAGAAAAGTACCCGCCCACGTGAATGATAGTCCGCAAAAAAGCGGGGGCAAGCCGAAAACGATGGCTGGTTGCGGATACGGGATAAGCGGTGGCAGAGGACAGAAGACTGAAGACAGATGACAGAGCGGCCTTCGGCCTTTGTAGTCAGGCATCTGTAATCAGAGGGAGGAAATCATGCGACAACAGACGACTGAAAACTGTTCACGAAGCGAGCGCCAGCGAGCGCTCTGTCTTCTATCCTCTGTCTTCTATCCTCTGTCTTCTGTCCTCTGTCTTCTGTCCTCTGATGCGACATCTGAATACTGAAAACAGATCACAAAGCGAACGCAGTGAGCGCTCAGTCTTCTGTCTTCTGTCCTCTGTCCTCTGATATCAGCTCCCTGGGCAATGGGAAAGTCACGTTTTCTTCGATGCCTTCGAGTTCGACGGCGCGTTGGGGATTCCCCCCGCTCAGGCGCGAGACGACGTTTTGCACGAGGACTTCCGGTGCCGAGGCGCCCGCCGTGACTCCGACGCGCTCGATTCCTTCGAGCCAGGCGGGGTCGATCTGCGCGGCGTCGTCGATCAGGTAGGCGCGCGTCCCGAAAAGTTCGGCGACTTCGCGGAGGCGGTTCGAGTTGGAACTCGAAACGCTGCCGACGACGAGGATGAGGTCGGCGTTCTCCGAAAGCGCCTTGACGGCGTCCTGGCGATTCTGCGTCGCGTAGCAGATGTCGTCTTTCTTGGGGCCGTCGACCTCCGGGAAGCGGCTTTTCAGCGCGCGAACGACCTTCTCGGCGTCGTCGACCGACAGCGTCGTCTGCGTCACGTAGGCGAGCCGCGACGGGTCGCAAACAAGCAGCGCGAGCGCGTCATCGATGGTTTCAACGAGGTACATGCCCTCTCCGCTCTGCCCCATCGTCCCCTCGACTTCGGGGTGCCCCTTGTGCCCGATCATGACGATCTCGCGACCCTCGCCGCGCATCCGGGCGACTTCGAGGTGCACCTTCGTCACGAGCGGACACGTCGCGTCGAAGACGCGCAGACCGCGCTCTTTTGCCTCGCGGCGGACCGAGACGGGGACGCCGTGCGCGCTGAAAATCACGGTTCCGCCCGTGGGGACTTCGCTCAGGTCTTCGATGAAAACGGCGCCCTTGGCACGCAAGGCGGCGCAGACGAAGCGGTTGTGGACGACTTCGTGCCGGACGTAGGCCGGCGCGCCGAATTTTTCGATGACGCGCTCGACGATCGCGATCGCGCGCTTTACGCCGGCGCAAAAGCCGCGCGGGTTGGCCAGGAGGATTTCCACGACATCGAATCCTGTTCGATTGATTTCATTTCCGGTTTGCCAAGCTTACGTCATTTTGCCTTGCCCTGAGCTTCGGAGGCAAACTGGTCCCAGACGAGCACGAGCGCGCCGAGCGTGATCGCCGAGTCGGCCGCGTTGAACGCGGGCCAGTAGTAGCCGCCCGCGTGCCACTGGATGAAGTCGACGACGGCGCCGATGCTCACGCGGTCGACGACGTTTCCGATCGCGCCGCCGAGCACCATCGACAGCGCGAACGCGAAGCGCGTCTCTGGTGCGTGGTGCTTCAACAGGAAGACAATCCAGACCGAGGCGACCAGGGAGAGCACGATGAAAAACCAGCGCTGCCACCCGCCCGCGCCGGCGAGAAAGCTGAACGCGGCGCCGGTGTTGAACGCGAGCACCCAGTCGAAAAACGGAGCGACGTAAATGACATCTCCGACACGCAGAAACTTGAGCGCGACCCATTTGCTCGTCTGGTCGACGAGGACGACCGCGCACGCGACGCAAAGCCATACGACAAAACGATTCTTCGCCGCGCGGCTGGCCGCGCGCGAATTCGTGCCGGCGGCGTCCGGCGAAGCCCCGCCGGAGCGCTCAGGCGAAGTCACGCGCCTCTTCCTCGCCGCACAGCGTCGACGCGCAGCGGCCGCAAAGATCGGGGTGTTCCGGGTCGACGCCGACGTCTTCGCGGACGTGCCAGCAGCGTTCGCACTTCCTGAAGCCCAAGGGAGCGCATTCGAGTTTTTCTTCGGCGGAACGGACGACGCGCGCCTTTGAACAGATCAGGACGAAGCGCAAGTCGTCGCCGAGCGAGGCGAGCGCGTCGAACTTTTCGCCTTCGGCGTAAATCGTGACTTCGGCCTGGAGCGAAGAGCCGATTTTGCCTTCGACGCGCAGTTCTTCGAGCGCACGCGTTACGTCGGCGCGGCAGCGCCGGATGCACGTCCATTTTTCGAAGAGCGCGTCTTCGTCGGGCAAGGGCGGGATCGCATCCCAGGTATGGAGCATCACCGAGTCTTCTTCGTCGCCTGTCAAGACCCGCCAGACTTCTTCGGCGGTAAACGAGAGAATCGGCGCCATCAGCTTAACAAGCGCCCGCGTGATGTGCGACAGCGCGTTCTGCGCCGAGCGCCGCGCTCTCGAACCCGACGCCGCCGTGTACAGGCGGTCCTTGAGAATGTCGAGGTAGAACGCGCCGAGGTCTTCGGAGCAGAAGCTTTGCAGCGATTGCGCGACGCGGTGGAATTCGAAACGCGCGTAATCGGCCTCGCAACGCTCGTGCATTCGCCGCGTCATCGCAAGCGCGTAGCGGTCGATTTCGAGCCATTCGGACGGAGGGATCGCGTCGGCGTCGGCGTCGAAATCCGACGTGTTGGCGAGAAGGAAGCGCAAGGTGTTGCGGATTCGGCGGTAGGCTTCGACGACGCGCTTTAAGATTTCGTCCGAAATCGACAGTTCGCCCGAATAGTCGGTCGACGCCGTCCAGAGCCGCAGGATTTCCGCGCCGAGCGTATCCGAGACTTTCTGCGGAACGATGACGTTCCCGCGCGACTTCGACATTTTGAGTCCCTTGCCGTCGACGACGAAGCCGTGCGTCAGCAGAGCGCCGTACGGCGCGCGACCGTCGATCGCGCACGCGGTAAGCAGCGAACTCTGGAACCAGCCTCGGTGCTGGTCGGAACCTTCAAGGTAGAGGTCGGCGGGGAAGGCGCTGTCGTCCGCGTGCGAGCCGCGCAGGACGCTGAAATGCGTCGTCCCGGAATCGAACCACACGTCGAGCGTATCGCTCATCTTGCGGTAGCTGGGCACTTCGTCGCCGAGGAGTTCGGCTGCGTCGAGCGAGAACCACGCTTCGATCCCCGAAGCCTCGACGCGCCGCGCGACTTCTTCGACGAGTTCCGGCGTGCGCGGATGGAGTTCTCCCGTCTCGCGGTGAAGGAAAAACGGGATCGGCACCCCCCAGTTGCGTTGGCGCGAGACGCACCAGTCGGGCCGCGTCTCGATCATCGCTTCGAGCCGCGCGCGCCCCCACGACGGAAAGAAGCGCGTCGCGGCGACGGCGCGTTCGGCGATTTCACGCAGCGTCTCGTCCCCGCCGTGCGCCTTGTGTTCCATCCCGATGAACCACTGCGTCGTCGCGCGGAAAATGATCGGCGTCTTGTGGCGCCAGCAATGCGGGTAGCTGTGCCGGATGCGTTCGGCCTTGAGCAGCGCGCCGGACGCTTCCAGTTCCTTTACGATCAGCGGGTTGGCCTCCCATACCGTCTTTCCGGCGAGCGGCGCGGCGGAAAGCGCCGGCGTCGTTTCGAGGAATTTCCCATCGTCGCCGACCGGGCTCGTGACCGGCAAACCGTAAACCTGCCCGACGCGGTAATCGTCGACGCCGTAGGCGGGCGCGGTATGAACGAGCCCCGTCCCCGCGTCGTCGGTGACGTGCGTTCCGCAAACGACGGGAACCCTCCTCGCCTGGAAGGGATGGCGGAACACAAGCCCTTCAAGCGCACTTCCCTTGGCAGCGCCGAGCGTCTTCGCCTCAAGGCCGTAACGCTTCAGGCAGGTCTCCGAGAGTTCGCGCGCGAGAATCAGCGCGCCCTTCGGGGTCTCGACGAGCGTATAGTCAAAGTCCGGGTGCGCGCTGATCGCCTCGTTCCCTGGCAGCGTCCAGGGCGTCGTCGTCCAGATCACAGCAAACACGGGAAGCGCGACGCGGTCCAGCCCAAAGGCGTCGGCGAGTTTTTGCGAATCTTCCTGGACCAGCGCGAAGGCGACGTCGACGGCGTCGGATTCGCGGTCTTCGTATTCGACTTCGGCTTCGGCGAGCGCCGAACCGCAGTCGATGCACCAGTTGACCGGCTTCTGCCCCCGGTAGAGATAGCCTTTTTCCAGGATTTTTCCGAGCGCGCGGATTTCGTCCGCTTCGGTCATGAAACGCATCGTCCGGTAAGGATTGTCCCAATCGCCGAGGACGCCGAGACGGATGAAATCACGCTTCTGGCGTTCGATCTGTTCTTCGGCAAAAGCGCGGCAAAGCGCGCGTACCTTGTCTCCGGGGATGTGTTTCCCGTGCTTTTTCTCGATCTGGTGTTCGATCGGCAGACCGTGGCAGTCCCACCCCGGAATGTAGGGCGCGTCGAAGCCGGCCAAGGTTTTCGACCGGACGATGATGTCCTTCAGTATCTTGTTGACCGCGTGACCGATGTGAATGTCGCCGTTGGCGTAGGGCGGGCCGTCGTGCAGGACGAAACGCGGACGAGAACGGCTCGCTTCGCGGATGCGCTGGTAGAGCTTCGTCTCCCGCCAGTCTTCCACCATGCGCGGCTCGCGCTTCGCCAGGTCGCCGCGCATCGGAAAAGGCGTATCGGTAAGGTTCAGTGTTTTCTTGTAATCGGCCATGACAATCGCTCAACTGGAATGCTTGAAAAAACGTTTCGCCGACACGATGTCGTCGGCAATCCGCGCTTTGAGGTTTTCGAGTTCTGAAAAACGGATCTCATCGCGTATCTTGCAGAGGAAACGGACCTTCAGGCGGCGACCGTACAGGTCGCCGGAAAAATCGAACAAATGCGCTTCGAGCAGGGGGCGCGGGTCGGAATCGACGCTCGGACGGAAACCGACGTTTGCGACGCCTTCGAGGGCGCGGTCGCCAGCGCCCGTCACTTCAACGGCGAAGACGCCGAAAATCGGCGACTTGCCGCCGCGCAGACGGATGTTGGCGGTAGCGAAACCCAGGTCGCGCCCGCGCTTCATCCCGTGAATGACGCGCCCGTCGATCGAGAAAGGGCACCCGAGCAACCGCGCGGCGCGGTCGAGCCGCCCTTCACCGAGCGCGGCGCGGATCGCCGAACTCGAAACGCGGTGCGCGTCGTCGATCCTCACGCTGGGCATCGCTTCGACCTGGAAACCCTTCGCGTCGCCCGCCGCTTGCAAAAGCGCGAAGTCGCCGCGCCGAAACGCGCCGAAACGAAAATCGTCGCCGACGGTCAAATAGCCCGTTTTCAGGCGCTCGACCAGGATGCGGTCGATGAAATCCTCGGCTGAAAGCGCGGCGAAGCGACGGACGAAGCGGCAGACGAAGGTCTGCTCGACGCCCTCGGCGGCGATCCTTTCGAGTTTTTCACGCAGGGTCGAAAGCCGCGCCGGGGAAGCGTCCCGTGCAAAAAATTCGCGCGGGTGCGGCTCGAAAGTCAGTACCGCCGAGGCAAGTCCCCGCGCCTTTGCCGCCGCGACGAGCCGCGCGAGCAAAGCGCGGTGCCCGATGTGGACGCCGTCGAAATTGCCGATGGTCAGCGCCACCCTTCCTGAGGGCGCCGAAGGAAAACCACGGTAGACGAGCATGACGAATTCAAGGCCGCGCCTTGCGGGCCGCGCTTTTGCTTTTGAAAGGAAAAGTTTGGAATTATAACGTCTCGCCGGCTAATGACCCAAAACAGGAAACAGGAGACAGCGGACAGGAGACAGATCAGCGAGCGGCGGCTTCGCCGCCGGAAAAAGAGCTTTGAAACACCGATCGGATGATCAAAGATTCTTCTCCGGCCGAAGGCCGCAAGAATTCTCTGTCTCCTGTCTCCTGTCCTCTGTCTCCTGATCAGCAAAAATCGCGCGGAGCCGTGCTGCGTCTTCGGGCGTGTCGACACCCGGCGCGGGAAGCGCTTCCGAGATGAGGACGCTGATCCGATAGCCGTGCCACAGCGCGCGCAACTGTTCGAGCGCCTCGAAACCCTCGATCGGCGCGGCGGATAGCCGCGTGTAGGTACGAAGAAAGCGGGCGCGGTAGGCGTAAAGGCCGATGTGGCGGTAGGCCGGCAAGCCTTCCGGGAGCATTGGGTGCGCCTTCAAAACGCCTCCGGCGTTCTCGCGCTTGAAAGCGTCGCGCGCGAAGGGGATCGGCGCGCGCGAAAAATAAAGCGCGTCGCCGTCGGCTTTGCGGACGAGTTTGACGACGTTCGGGTTGAAGAAGTCCGACAGGTCCGAAATCGGATGCCCGACGGTCGCGATGTCGGCGCCGCTCGTCGCGAGTTGGCCCGCGACCCGCGCGATCAAATCGGGTTCGATCAGCGGTTCGTCGCCTTGAACATTGACGACGATCGCGTCGTCCGGCCAGCCGCGCGCCTCGACGACTTCCGCAAGGCGGTCCGTTCCCGTCGGATGGTCGGCGCGCGTCATCTGCACCGGGATTCCGTATTTTTCCGCCGCCTCGCGCACCGCGTCGTGGTCGGTCGCAATCCAGACGGACTCCGCGCCCGAAGCGCGCGCGCGGAGTGCGACGCGGACGACCATCGGCTTTCCGCCCAAGTCGAGCAACGGCTTTCCAGGCAAGCGCGTCGATGCGTAACGCGCCGGGACGACCGCCTTGAAACGCGCGCGCATCAGGCGTCCTCGGTCTTTACGGGACGCGCTTCGCTTTCGAGCATGAACGGAATGTCGTCGCGGATCGGGTACGCGAGCCGGCAGGGTTTGCAGATCAGTTCGTCGCCGGTTTTTTCGAGCGCGGACTTGCAGACGGGGCACACCAGGATGTCGAGCAAGCGTGAATCCATTCAAAGTTTCTCCAAGAGAAGGTCGATCAAGGCCGGCGCATCGCCGACGGGTTCGACGCACGCTTCGACCGGCAAAACCCAGCTTCGATCCGGCGCAACGCCCATGCATTTTACCGCATCCTTTTCCGTCATCAGTACGACGCCCTCCCCGCGCGCGAAAGCGAAATCCTCGGTCGTATAGACGTGGTGGTCCGGGAAGGGGTGCGCTTCGAAGCGAAGGCCGAATACATCGAGACGTTCGAAAAAGCGCGACGGGTTCCCCATTCCGGCGACGGCGTGGAGCGTCTCGCCGCGCAATTCGTCCACGCAGCGCCACACGCGTTCGCTGCGGACCGCCGAGTCGAGGCGGTAAAATTTTTCCCCTTCGAGGCACATCGCGTAAGCGGGAGCGGAAGCCGCCCAAAGCGAGCTTCCGGCGAAGTCCGGGCGCGAATTCCAGACCACCGCCGCGACCTCGGCAAGCCGGCTCAAAGGTTCGCGCAGGGGGCCTGCCGGAAGGAGGCGGCCGTTCCCGGCGCCGCGCGCGTCGAAAACGGCGATCTCGGCGCGACGGCCGAGCCGGTAATGCTGCATCCCGTCGTCGGAGACGACGAGGTCGCATTCGGGGTGCTTTTCGAGCAAAAG
>JAISAZ010000005.1 GCA_031266435.1 Accumulibacter sp. | reverse complement strand
CGGCGAAGCAAAGCCCAACGATTCCGCATACGCGTGAATCGACGACGCGCGGATGGTGGACACCGCTTTTGCGGAAATAATGCCGATCCTGTCATGGCTTGCGCTTCGCGCAAGCGAGATGTTGGGCTTCACTTCGTTCAGCCCAACCTATACCTGGTGGGGTTTCGTCACTCCGGCGGCAACGCCGCCGCTGACCGATCTGATTCCTGATACCTGATTGGCGGCGAAGCCGCCGCTAACTTCTCTGTCCTCTGTCTACCGATTGCGAAGCACCGGATAACTACACGCTCGATAAAAAATTTCACAGTCTTGCGTATGGCTACTACAGTCGTTCATCACACGTGAAAGCGCAGCATCCAGTGTCCCGGCACTTAAAGCGGAGATCCCCGTAGTACCCCAAGCCACAGCCACGCATTGGTTATAATAAGAATGAAGTACCTTGCAGGCACGCCCTCCCTTTTTACGGCATTCGGATAGCACCTCCTCTCCTGCCTCTTTCTTGCTGTTGTAGTTCGTAACTCCGATTACCCCCAAGCTCGAATTCACATCATCAATTGCGACCGCACCCCATTGGGTCGCCCAATACTGCTGCGGAGCCTGGGGTCTGCGTGAATACGGGGGGGTCCTGCACCACATGCCCCCGGCGGTTCATCTCATCAGGAGGAATGCAACCCGGCGTATTGGGAATGCCTGGAGGGCACTGGGCGTGTAGAGAAAAGCTCGATACCGAGAGGGCGAGAAGAAGAAAATATCCGGTTTTATTCATGATTCGACCTCATGCTGGACGGAAAAGCGCGGCAAGGAATCGTCCCGAGGACTCGCCGCCGAGAAAAAAGCACCCCAACGATCATGGCGCGGGTCGGCGTCACCCCGTATAATGAAACATTGCCAGTGATTCACCGATCTCCGAGTTAGAGGCACCATGGGGGGTGCTTGGCCGTGGTGGCGGGTTACAGGCATTTGCTCTTTGCGTAAATCCTCGCGGCGTCATTGTCGGCGATGATTTTTTGCGCCCAAATCCCGTGTTGTTTCACGCTAAAGGAGGAAGGCGTTACGATTCGGATTCTTTTTTGCCCCGCCTCCCGATGTCACGGAGTGTAGCGTGAAACCTGCCGGAAAGCGAGCGTTGGCCTAATCAGGGGACAGGAGACAGGAGACGGGAGACAGATGAAAACCGATCGGTGTTTCAACGATCTTTCTCCGGTGGCGAAGCCGCCGCTAACCGATCTGATTCCTGATACCTGATAGGGCACGGCGTGCCGTGCCCTATCGGCGGTATAGGTTGGGGTGAGCGAAGCGATGCCCAACGATTCCGCAGGCGCCAAACAAAAACCTCTGATATCCCTGTTTGGAAATACATATAAAGTATGTATAATAAGCTCATGAAACTCAGTTTTGACCCCGCCAAAAACCGCCGCAACATCAAAAAACACGGAATCGATTTGGCCGACGTGGAAGGCGTGTTTTACGACGCAAGGGCATTGACGCGCGAAGATCGAGATCACGATGAAGCGCGTTTTGTCACACTGGGCGCGGATGGTTTTGCTCGCCTGCTGGTCGTGGTTTATGCCTACGGGAGAGAAAACGAAATCCGCGTCATTTCGGCGCGTCCCGCCGAGCCGCGCGAACGGCGTATTTACGAAGGGTGAAACATGGAAAGCAGCTACGATTTTTCCGACGCCAAACGTGGCGCGGTCATGGAATCCAAGGGCAAGACCCGGATCACGATCTGGATTGACGATGAGGCGCTCGCCGCCTTCCGAAGCCGTGCGGCGGAAGAAGGGCGTGGTTACCAAACCCTGATCAACGAATCGCTGAAAGCCGCTGTTTCCGGCGATTCCGCGCCGGTGACGCTCAAAGCCATCCGTCGAGTGTTGCGCGAAGAGTTGCGGCCTGCAGAACAAGCCGCATAGGGGCTGAAAAAGCGAGACCCAGATCAGGAATCAGATGTCAGGAATCAGATGAAAACCGATCGGGAAGAACCGGTATCGGACGGTGCGGGTTCTTGTTGGGGCACGGCGTGCCGTGCCCAGCGGCGGTATAGGTTGGTGGTGAGCGTAGCGAACCCCAACGATTCCGCAGGCGCGTATCAGATGACAGATGTCAGGGATCAGATGAAAACCGATCGGTATTTCAAGGATTCTTCTCCGGTGGCGAAGCCGCCGGTAATTGATCTGATTCCTGTCCTCTGATTCCTGATACCTGATGGGCACGGCACGCCGTGCCCCTACGGGAAACCACCTTGGATACCGGGTTTCGCTCCGATGTTGGGCATCGCTACGCTCACCCCAACCTATAGTTCAGATGACAGATGTCAGGAATCAGGAGACAGAAGAAAACCGATCGGTGTTTCAACGATCTTCCACGGCGGCGAAGCCGCCGCTAACTGATCTGTCTCCTGACATCTGTCTCCTGTTACCTGTTACCTGCCCCCCGTCGCCGCCTTGAAGAAGTTCTCGGCAGCCGCGATCGTCTCTTCGATGTCGTTGTTCGAGTGCGCCGCGGAGATGAAGCCGCTCTCGAACGCCGACGGCGCGAAATAATGACCGTCGAGGAGCATCGCGTGGAAGAATCGCTTGAAGGTCTCGGCATCGCATTCCATGACTTCAGCGTAATTTTTCGGCGGCGTCTTTCGGAAATACAGGCCGAACATCCCGCCGACCGCCTGCGCCGAAAACGCGAAGCCGTTTCGCTGCGCCGCGTCGGTCAGCCCTTCGCAAAGGTGCTGCGCTTTTTTCTCGAGTTCATCGTAGAACCCGTCGAGCTGGACGAGCTTCAGGGTGGCGAGTCCCGCAGCGAGGGCGACGGGGTTTCCCGAAAGCGTCCCGGCCTGGTAAACGTCGCCGAGCGGGGCAACCTTTTCCATGATGTCACGGCGTCCGCCGAACGCGGCGAGCGGCAAGCCGCCGCCGATGACCTTGCCGAGCGTCGTCATGTCGGGGTCGATCCCGAAATAGCCCTGCGCGCAGGAGAGGCCGACGCGAAAGCCCGTCATCACTTCGTCGAAGATCAGGACGGCGCCGTAATCCGTGCAGAGCTTGCGCAAGGTTTGCAGAAAGGCGCGCCCCGGCAGGACGAGATTCATGTTCCCCGCGATCGGCTCGACGATGACCCCGGCGATCTGGTCGCCGAATTTCTTGAACGCCGCTTCGACGCCTTCGACGTCGTTGTAGTCGAGTACGAGCGTGTGTTTCGCCAGGTCGGCGGGAATTCCTCCCGAACTGGGGTGGCCGAGCGTAAGCAAGCCCGAACCCGCCTTGACCAGAAGGCTGTCCGAGTGCCCGTGGTAACAGCCTTCGAATTTGATGAGGAGGTCGCGCCCGGTAAATCCGCGCGCGAGCCGGATCGCGCTCATCGTCGCTTCGGTGCCCGAACTGACGAGGCGCACGCAGTCCATCGAAGGCAGGAGGAGGCACAGGAGTTCGGCCATTTCGACGCTTGCCGGCGTCGGCGCGCCGAAGGAAAGCCCCAGCGCCGCCGCCTTCTGCACGGCGGAAAGAACTTCGGGATGCACGTGTCCCAGGATCATCGCGCCCCACGAACAGACGTAGTCGAGATAGCTTTTATCGTCGAGGTCGAAAAGCCTTGAATCCTGTCCGCGAACAAAAAAACGCGGTGTTCCGCCGACGGAACGAAAAGCGCGGACGGGCGAATTGACTCCGCCCGGAATAAAGCGTTGCGCGTGTTCAAACATTGTTTGATTTTTATTATGCACTTCTTTCTCCAAAACGAGGAATCGGAACGAAAGTGTCCTCCCTACATTGTATCGGGGTCTTCCGCCGAATCAAGCCGGAAACCGCTTTGAACGTGTCTGGGAGCGCTGTCCCGTCCAGATTCAATGCGTCGAGGGATGAATTGTCCCCGTCCGGGTCGAAAAGCGCTTTCCAGCGCGCGATACGTGAAGTCGAGCGCGTGCGCCGTCGCGTCGCAGACCGAAAGTCCGCGCGCGAGCATCGCGGCGAGCGCCGAGGCGAGCGTACAGCCGGAACCGTGATAGCTCCCCGGCAGGCGTTTGCAGCTAAAAGTACGCGTTTCCCCAGTCGGGTCGAAAAGCCGGTTGGTGACTTCCGGGGAGTCTTCGTGCGCGCCGGTCAGAAGGACGTGCGCGCAGCCGAACGAGAAGAAGCGCCTCGCGCATTCGTCGAGCGGAAGCGTCTCTTCGTCTTCCCCGCCGGTCGCCGCGAGACGGCGCGCTTCGGGAAGGTTCGGCGTCGCGACGAAGGTCAGCGGAAAAAGCGCGCTCCGTAACGCGTCGGCGAGCGGCGCGTCGGCGAGCGGGTCGCCGCGCCCCGAAGCGAGGACGGGGTCGACGACGACCGGAACGCCGGGGTAGGCCGCCACGATTCGGGCGACGGCGCGGACGTTTTCGGCACTGCCGAGAACGCCGACCTTGAAAGCGTCGACGCGAATGTCGTCCAGGACGACGCGCGCCTGTTTTTCGACCCACGCGGACTCGATCGGACGCATTTCGGCGACGCCGCGCGTGTCTTGCGCGGTCAATGCCGTGAGTACCGAGAGTCCGTGACAGCCCAGCGCGGAGAAGGTCGCAAGGTCGGCCTGCATTCCCGCACCGCCGGAAGGGTCGCTCGCCGCGAAGCTCAGGACGACGGGGGGAGTGGCGGCCTTGCTGCCGGCTCGCGTTCCGACCGTCGACACATCGCCGAAGTTTTTTCGCCGGCTTCGATCCGTTTTCATGGTCATTTCGCCGTGTAGGCAAGCAGGAACCTGTCGACCGCCAGAACGGCCCAGGCGTCGAGTTCGTCCTGCGAAAATTCCTCCCAAGGCAGAAGCAGATGGCGCAGATGCGGGTTGCCGCGCACCATCGCCGCAAACAGCAAGGCCGCCGACTCCATCTCGGTGGGAGAAATGCGTAATTCACCGTTTTGCACCGCCTGTTCAAAAAGCTCCCGAATAAAACCGTGGATACACCCCGGTGCGGAGGAATAGAACAATTCGGCCAAACGGGGGAAGACCGTCGAGACTTCGAGCGCGATCCGAAACAGCGCGACGGCCTCCTTTTTCGTCAACACCCTCAGATACGCCTTGGCCAGATTGAGAAGTTTTTCCCGAAGCGTGTTTCCGAAAGACAGCTTGAGTCGCATGTCCTCCGTATGGCGTTTGCACTCGGAGCGAATGACCGCGCTGAACATCCCCTCCTTGTTGCCGAAATGCGCGTAGAGCGTCGATTTCGATACGCCGGCCTCTTTCTGGATCATGTCGGTGGTCGCGGCGGAAAAGCCATGCGCGAGAAACACTTTCCGCGCGGCGCGAAGGATTACGAGCGCTTTTTCGGGCATCGCGCTTTCCGCGTCGCCCGTCGTTTCTCGACCATTGCGCGTCTCGTCGTCAGGGCGTCTGCGGCCATGTTTGCCGGTCATGCGTCTCTCCGTTGAAAAGATTCAGTCCGTACTGTATCGCCTATTGACGGAGGAAATCAAACGCGGTATAAATAGTACCGAACGGTACGGTACACACCACTCGCCATCGAGGCAACAAATGAAAGAAACTGAAATCCTGTTCATCCACGCGCTCGCTTTTTTGCTGGCAGGGTGCGCCGTGGGGCCAAATTTTCAGCGAACGGAAAACGCCTTGGGTGACGTTCGCCTCGACGCGGCTGACACCGCGGGCCATGCGTCCCGAATCAGCCGGGGTGAAAAAGTGCCGAACGCGTGGTGGGCCTTGCTCGGCGACCCCCTGCTCGATTCGCTCGAAGCGAGGGCGCACGAAGCGAATCTCGACCTGCAAAGCGCCTACGCGCGCATCGATCAGAGCCGTGCCAGTCTGGGGATCGTCGCGGCGGAACTTTTGCCCGCCCTGAGCGCGCACGCTTCGTACTCGCGTCAGGCCTTGAGCGCGCACGGGCCGATGGTCGCGCTCGGCGCTCCGAGCTTCGCGCAGAATCTCTGGCAGACGGGTCTTGCCGCGCTGTGGGAGCTGGATTTGTGGGGCGGTAACAGACGCTTGCGCGAAATGGCCGTGGCCCGTGGCCTTTCGAAAGTCTATGAAAAAGAAGTGCTTCACGTCGCCTTGTCGGCGGAGGTTGCCAAGGCCTATATTCTGCTCCGAGGCATGCAGAGTCAGCTCGATATCGCGCGCACGAACGAGCGCATTGCCAAAGAGTTCGTCTCTCTTGTGGAAACGCGCCGGACGAACGGCGTCGCGACCCGCTACGAGAGCGCTTTGGCGAAATCGGATCTGGAGCAAGTCTCCGCGCTCGTCGTCGGCTACGCGCACCAGTGCAAGCTACTGATGAACGGCTTGGCATCCCTGCTCGCGCAAGCACCCGGAAGCCTCGACGCCGAACTTGGAGAACACAGGGAAGTGCCCGCCTTGCCTCCAAAGGCACCGGTGGGGCTGGCGTCCGAACTGGCGCGCCGCCGACCCGACATCCGTCGGGCGGAGGAAAATTTACACGCGGCGACCGCGTCGATCGGCGTGGCTCAGGCGAATTTCTATCCTTCGATCACATTGACCGGGGCGCTGGGGCTTCAGGCTTTCGATCGCCGGGACTTGGGGTTTTGGGATTCGCGGTGGTTCGCGGTCGGACCGAGCGTCTCGCTTCCCTTGTTCCAGGGAGGGCGCTTGGTGCATGAACTGGAACTCAAAAAAGCGGAACAGATCGAGGCCGCCCTTCTGTATAGAAAAACGGTGCTGACGGCTTGGCACGAGGTCGATAATGCCTTGCGCCTCTTTACGGACGAACAAAAACGGACGGAGCGGCTTCGCTTGTCTTTTGAAGAAAGCGAACGCGCCTTCGCAAAACTCGAGCGAAGCCACAGGGAAGGAGAAATCGCTTATCTCGAACTGCTGACGGGACAGCGGAACGTGCTTGCGCAGCGCTCTTCACTCCATGCCGCCAGGACACAAAGCGTCGCGGCGCTCGTCGCGCTTTACAAGGCTGTTGGGGGAGGTTGGGACGATGAGCGGCTTATCCGCGACTCCGACTGAGGCGGGGTTGCAGCGCGTCGCGCCGCTTGCTCCGGCGAGCGTCCCTGTCACCCTAAGGCTGATCGTCGGCCTGTGCGGCCTTTTTCTGGCCGCGACGCTCGGCGGTCTGAACAATCGCCTGGGAACGCTGGGCCTCGATGATATTCGCGGCGTTTTCGGTTTTTCCAACGACGATGCGACGTGGCTCACGAGTTTTTACGCAGCCGGGGAATTGGTCATCATGCCTTTCGTCGCGTGGCTGGTGAGCATTTTTTCCTTGAAGCGTCTGGAAACTTTCATGCTCGTCGTCGCGGTCGGGCTGGCTTGCGTCTTTCCCTGTATCCACAACCTGCATCTCCTCGTCGCTCTGCGTTTTTTCCAGGCGGCGGCTTGCGGCGCGCTGATCTTCATGTTCATGATTTCGCTTTTCTTTTTATTGCCCGCGCATCGTCGGATGTACGGTTTTGGTTTTTACGCGATGGTCGCCACGTTTGCGCCCAATATGGGAGTCTGGCTGACCGCTCTTTGGACCGACACATTGCACGGCTGGGAATTTCTGTACTGGCAAAGCGTTCTTCTGGGAATCCCGGCTCTGTCGTTCATCCAATACGGTCTGCCGGATACGCCGGGAAATCCCGACCGTCTGCGGAACTCGAACTGGCTGGGCATGGCTTTTGCCGTTCCGGGGACCCTTTTGCTCGCTCTGGCGCTTTCGCAGGGAATCCGCCTCGACTGGTTCCATTCGCCGTTCATCACATGGGCGCTTGCAAGCGGGCTGGCACTGCTTGTACTGTATGTCATCAGCGAATTGAATCACGCCAATCCCTTTTTGCAACTGCGGGTGTTTACGCACCACCGCAACGTGTGGATGGCTCTCTTGATTCTCGTGGTCGTCCTGACGGTTTCGCTGGCCGGGGTCATGCTGCCGGTGTCGTATTTGGGCCGCGTCTGGGCGTATCGTCCCCTGCAAAGCGCGTCGGTCGGGCTGGTGATCGCTCTGCCGCAGTTCATCACGGGTCCCGTCGTGGCTTTTGCCTTGTACCGGCGCTGGCTCGACGCGCGCGCGGTTTACATCGTCGGCTTCCTCATGCTGATCCTCGGCTGCGCTCTGGGCGCGCGTCTCGATGGAGAATGGCTCGCCCGCCATTTCTACGCGAGTCAGGCCTTGCTGGCCCTGGGTTTGCCGACCGCGATCATCTCGACGATCTACATGGCGTCGAACAACATAAACATCGCGATCGGGCCTTCTCTGGGCGGCGCCATCAACACGGTACGCTGTCTCGGTACCTTGGCGGGAAGCGCGATCCTCGGTCAGTATCTGGCGACTCGACAACACACGCATTACGAATGGCTGCGCGACAAAACGGGCTTGCTCGGCGACGGCGGAACGATTTCTCTTCCCGACCTCACGCAGGTGCTCAACAGCCAATCCAGCATTCTGGCAACGGCGGACGCGTATTGCCTTTTGGGGGCGCTTGCCGTGTGTCCGATACTCATCATCCTCTGCATGCGGTATACGCCGCCGCCACAGGCCCCGCAAAAAACTTGAAAGAAGGGAAGATCATGCCCAGAAGCGCAAAGATCGCCAGCGTAATCTTGTTTGGATGCGTCCTCGTTTTTTCGGTAATTTTTTTGAACGGCCGCGATGATTCCTCACGCCTCCAGAGTACCGACGACGCTTACGTCCGCGTCGATTTTACCAAGGTGTCACCCCGGATCAACGGTCAGATCAGCAAGCTTCTGGCGGAAGAAAACCAGGCGGTCAAAACCGGAGATCTGCTGGCAACGATCGACGAAAGAGAATTTGTCCTCCACGTCGCCAACGCCGAAGCGATTCTGGCGTCCGCACGATCAACGCAGGAAAGCCTTGCGAAACAGATCGAACAGCAATCCGACCTCATCGCGCAAGCGCGGGCCGTGATCGACGCGGACAAAGCGACGCTTGAACTGAAAAGACAGGAATATGCGCGATACCGGAACTTGGCTTCCGACGGCTCCGGGAGCCAACAGGCGCTGCAACAGGCCACTGCCGCGTACAGAATCGCCCACGCCAGCCTGGATCGCGATACGGCAAAACATCGGAGCGAAATTCGGCGGCTCGAAATCCTGCAAGTGGAATTGCAAAAAGCCGCCGCGCTCGCGGAGCAGGCCGCCGCCGTGCGGGACAGGGCAAAACTCGATCTTTCGTATTGCCGGATTCATTCGCCGATAGACGGCGTGATCAGCCAGAAAGGCGTCCGCTTGGGGGCCTACGTCAGGACCGGCGAGGCGCTGCTCGCCGTCGTCCCATTGCGGGACATCTATATCGACGCGTATTTCAGAGAGACGCAGCTTGCCAATATAAAGCCCGGTCAGCCGGTCAGCATCCGCGTTGACGCCTTCCCCGGCAAGACCTTCGCGGGAAAGGTCGCCAGTTTGGGCTTTGCCAGTAACGCCAGTTTTTCCCCGATCGCCCCGCACAACACGTCGAGCAATTTCACAAAAATAGTACAGCGTCTGCCGGTGCGCATAGCGATCAGCGACGAAAACAAAGCTGTGCTCAAGGTCGGCATGTCCGTCGTCCCGACGATTGATACGGGGACACGGTGAGCAGGGGTCAGAAGACAGGAGACAGGAGACAGATCAGTTACCGGCGGCTCTGCCGCCGCACACCGCTTGGGCCGAGCGGGCGTGGCGGATTTGGGGCGTCCGCCCCGATTTTTTTGTCGAGGGGTATCCGGCATCACCCGGATGATTCATTCCTTTGAGGCTTCTTCAAGCCGCTTGATTCCAGCGTCCGCTGTCAGTAAGGTCATTTGGTGGATGGCAATGGCGTTCAGGCGAGTAAGACGATCTCCTTGGGACAAGCCGTCTTTGATGAACAAGGCATTGAGATTCTCCAGGTTTGAAAGGCACACGAGCTGTGCGGCGGTGGCATAGTCCCGCACGTTGCCGCGCTCACCGGAATTGTTTTGCCGCCATTCGGCTGCTGTCTGTCCGAATAGCGCTACGTTCAAAATATCCGCTTCGGAAGCGTACACCCTGCTGGCGTGCGCGGGAGTGACGGCTTTCGGGATGAGGTATTCTTCAATGGCGTCCGTATGGATGCGGTAATTGATTTTGACGAGGTTGCGTTTGATGTCCCAGCCGAGCTGGCGCCGTTCCTCGTCCTTGAGCCGCTGGAACTCCTTGATGAGATAGAGTTTGAATTCCACACTCAACCAAGACGCGAACTCAAAGGCTATATCCTTGTGGGCGTAAGTGCCGCCATAACGTCCGACCTTGGAAACGACACCCACAGCGTCGGTTTTCTCCACCCATGACTTGGGCGTGAGCGTAAAGCTGTTCAGTCCGGCTTGGCGTCTAAAGGCATCGAATTCGATGCCTTTGAACCCCGGATTGTTCAGTTGTTCCCAAAGACCAAGGAATTCAATCGTATTACGGTTTCGCATCCAGTTCTGGATGATGTAGTTTACACGTTCCGAGTCCCGGTAGCGGGCCATGTCGGTCAGGCTGATATAGTCGGCATCCTCGCGGGAATAGTAGGAAACCGTCGTGTCCAGAACGGTGAGTTTTGACATGTGCGTTCTCCGGCTGTTTTAGTCCACAGTGTGCTGATCAGAAAAATGAGGCGGCTGGAAGCTTTGGGTGCCCCCCTATGGCGAACGCGCGTCCAGCCATTCGCGCACGGCGTCGTTGACGCGCGTCTGCCAGCCCTTGCCCGTGGCTTTCAGCCTTGAGAGCACGTCCGGGTCGAAACGGATCGCGGTCTGGATTTTGGGCGCGGCGGATTTGGGGCGTCCGCCCCGATTTTTCAGTGCCGCCAGCCCCGCAAGCAGTTCGGGAGACAACACTTCATGCGCGGGGCGGAAGGTTCCGAAATCGACTTGGGACAAGTCGCCGACTTCGCCCTCTTCATTGATCACGGGTAAGTTGGAAGCCATGTTTTTCTCCTTCCCTGCGGTTAGCCTTGCGAAAACTGATGACCCGGAGTCCGTCCGGCACGACGCTGAAAACCAGCGCATGGAGGCGGTTTTCCAGATAACCCAGAGCGACGAAGCGCGTCTCCGGGTAGGTCTTGCGCGTGTCTTGCCAGACGTGCGCGGTCTCGAAATCGAAATCGGCGGCGCACGCAAAGGAAAGCCCACGTTCATGGACATTGCGGTCGCTTTTTTCCGGGTCGAAAACGATCTCCATGCGAGTTATTGTAGAACCAAAAACCTAGAAAGGAAAGTTTGACAGAAGACAGAGGACTGAAGACAGAGGACAGAGCGGCCTTCGGCCTTTGTAATCAGGTATCAGTAATCTGATGGAGGCAAGCCACGCGACATCTGAATACTGAAAACAGATCACGAAGCGAGCGTCAGCGAGCGCTCAGTCATCTGTCCTCAGTCTTCTGTCCTCTGCCCCGGCGCTTTTGACTTTTTCCGCGATCTCGTTTCTAATTCGTAAATCCTTGTTTATCCGTGCATACAAAGTTTGACCGATGTTATTCCATTTCCAGTTCATCCCTTCCTTTGTCGACTCGCCTTGCCGTACTGCAGTACTGTCTGCGGCTCGTCTTCTCGGCATGAATGAACTGGAAAAGGAATTAGCCTTTGATCCGACTCCCATCGCTTTCCGTCTCGCCGCCGTGGCGACGGCGGCGTTTGCGTGGGCCCTTCCGCTTCGCGTCGTAAGCGGCGCGGTACGCGTCGTCGTACCGTGCGTGCCGTCGAGGGGAGGAGAAGGCTAGCGGACTGGGAAAACAGGACGCTCCACCATTTTCAAAACCCCCGCCGGCGCAGACCGTGCGGGGGTTTTCGTTTTTTGCGCCTCCGATCGGATGATGACCGGCCTCCATACCATGATAGGAGAAATCGATGACCGAAGAAGACGCAACAGAAACCCTGAACGGATCGCAGATTGTCGTGCGCCTGTTGGAACGGCAAGGCGTACGCCGGGTCGCCGGGATTCCCGGCGGTTCGATCCTGCCGTTTTACGACGCCTTGTCGCAATCGAAGCTGATCCGGCACGTGCTGGCGCGTCACGAGCAGGGCGCCGGTTTCATCGCCCACGGCGCGGCGCGCGCGACCGGCGAGACGGCGGTGTGTCTGGCGACTTCCGGCCCCGGCGTGACCAATCTGCTGACGGCGATTGCCGACGCAAAACTCGATTCGATTCCGCTCGTGGCGATCACCGGTCAGGTACCGACCGCGATGATCGGGAGCGACGCGTTTCAGGAAGTCGATACCTACGGTCTGAGCATTCCGATCACGAAGCACAATTTCCTGGTCTGCTCGGCGGCCGAATTACTGGAAGTCATTCCCGAAGCCTTCCGTCTGGCCGCGTCGGGGCGACCGGGCCCCGTGCTCGTGGATATTCCCAAGGACGTGCAGAACGAGCGCATCGAGGTCACCCGATGGCCGGAAGCCGGTCGGCGCACACCGGCGCCCGAAGCGGACTCCGAAGCGATTGCCCGCGCCGTGTCGCTGATCGACGCGGCGGAGCGGTCGATCCTCTATCTCGGCGGCGGCGTCACGCACTCGGACGGCGCGGCGCTCGCCGTCGAACTCGCGGAGAAGGGCGGCCTGCCGACCGTGATGACGCTGATGGCGCTGGGGACGATGCCCGTCGACCATGCGCTGTCGCTGGGTTTGCTGGGGATGCACGCCGCGCGCTGCACGAACATGGCGCTGGAGGAATGCGACCTGCTGATCGCCGTCGGCGCGCGCTTCGACGACCGCGCGACCGGCAAGGCGACGGCGTTCTGCCCGCGCGCGAAGATCATCCATATCGACATCGACCGCGCGGAACTCGACAAGATCAAAACGGCGCACGTCGGCATCCACGGCGACCTTGGGGACGTGCTCGGTCGCGTGTTGCCGCAAATCCGGCGCCAGAGTCGCGCACGGTGGCTGGCGCGCGTCGGCGAGTTGAAGGCGGGCTTCCCGCTACGCACCCCCGGCGTCGACGACCTCCGCACGCCCTACGGCCTGATCCGCGCCGTCGCCGACAATCTCACCGACGAGGCGATCGTCGCCACCGACGTCGGACAACACCAGATGTGGGTGGCGCAGACCTACCCTTTGCGCCGCCCGCGCCAGTGGCTGACTTCCGGCGGCCTCGGCACAATGGGCTTCGGCCTGCCGACGGCGATCGGCGCGGCGATGGCGCAGCCCGAACGCACCGTCGTCTGCTTTTCGGGGGACGGCAGCATTCTGATGAACATCCAGGAACTCGCCACAGCCGCCGAGGAGGGCGTCAACGTCAAACTCGTACTGATGAACAACGCGTCGCTGGGTCTCGTCGCGCAGCAGCAGAACTTGTTTTACGGCGGTCGGGTCTTTTCGTCGAGGTTCGCAGTCGAACCGGATTTTCTCAGGATCGCCGAGGGTTTCGGGTGGCGGACGCTCGACCTCGATTCCGCGAACAACCCCAGAGAAGCGCTCGGAGAGGCGCTTTCGTCGCGCGGGCCGGTGTTCATCCACGCCCGCATCGACCGCAGCGAGCAGGTCTTGCCGATGGTCGTCCCGAGCGGCGCCAACAAAGACATGATTGGAGACTGAAGATGAATTCGATTACCGGGAAACACCAAGAAGCCGGCGCGGCACGCACCGTGCTGGAACTCGAGGTCAACAACCACGCCGGCGTGATGTCGCACGTCGTCG
This sequence comes from Accumulibacter sp., assembly GCA_031266435.1. Taxonomy (GTDB): domain Bacteria; phylum Pseudomonadota; class Gammaproteobacteria; order Burkholderiales; family Rhodocyclaceae; genus Propionivibrio. Next base: position 5,098 of record JAISAZ010000005.1, on the reverse strand, counting down.
GCCTTTTTTCACGCCGCGTCTTCAACGTCGAAGGCATCCTGTGCATGCCGGTCGGCGACGGTCGGTCGAGCCGCATCTGGCTGACCGTCGCCGAGGACGCGCGCGTCGAGCAGATGATCCGCCAGCTCGAAAAGCTCGAAGACATCCTCTCGGTACGTCGCCACGGCGCGAGTCACGAGGTCTTCGAGCGCGTCGGGGAGTTCTTCAAGTAACAGAAGACAGAGGACAGAGGACAGAAGACAGAACGGCCTTCGGCCTCTGTAGTCAGTTGTCTGTAATCCGAGGGAGGCAGTCACGCGACATCTGAATACTGAACACAGATCACGAAGCGAGCGCTCAGTCTTCCGTCTTCTGTCCTCTGTCCTCAGATGGTCGGGAAACCGATCACGCGCCCATCGGATAATGGCGGCATCCGGTCGGGTTGCTCGGCCTGCGTTGATACGCAGACACCCGAGACGCCCGAAGGAACCGGTTCGGCCTGCGGTGGCGCGCAGACACCCGATCAGCCCGAAGGCCGCAGGTTTCACGCCGCTGCGGTCCCGTATTCAGGCCCTAACGGACACCCTGCTCAAGGCGGATCGATTTATCAGCGAGAAATGAAATGGAAAATTTTGGAATCATCAGGACAGAGGACAGACGGCTTTCAGCCTCAGGAATCAGGGGACAGAGGACAGGAGACAGAACGGCGTTCGGCATCGTCAGGGTTCAGGAGTCAGGGATCAGGGATCGGATCAGTGAGCGGCGGCTTCGCCGCCGGAGAAATATCCTTGAAACACCAACCGGTTTTCATCCGATCCCTGAAACCTGTCCCCGGCATCTCCCTTGTCGGGGCGGAGGGATTCGTGGCTCTCCTGACAAGGGGAGGGATGGTGATGCTTGTCGGACGCCTCGGCAAGCCGTGCAGGCTTCTTATAGGGCACGGCGCGCCGTGCCCCTACGCGCTCGGCCCAAGCGATACCGGCCTGCTCTGTCCTTATCAACTCCCGTTAATGCTGGTATAGTATTATCCGCGTCGTCTCGGTGCGCGTACGACGGCGGGCGACAGTGATGCGCTTTGGGCGCTTCAGAGCGGTCGGAGATTCCTTTTCAAACGCACGCATCCGGGGGCTTTCGATTTGGCCGAAGCGGAAAAAATGGACGGCGTCAAGGTCATGGTCATTGACGACAGCAACACCATACGGCGCAGCGCCGAGGTTTTCCTCGTGCGCGCGGGTTGCAAGGTCATCCTTGCGGAAGACGGCTTTGACGCGCTGGCGAAAATCGCGGATCATCAGCCCGACCTTATTTTTTGTGACATCATGATGCCGCGCCTCGACGGGTACCAGACTTGTACGCTGATCAAGAAAAACCATCACTTCCGCACGACGCCGGTGATCATGCTCTCGTCGAAGGACGGTCTCTTCGACCGCGCGCGCGGACGCATGGCGGGTTCCGACCAGTATCTGGTCAAGCCGTTTACCAAGGACAGCCTGCTCAGGATGGTCGCCGCGTTTTTGCCGGAGCGCGCCGCTCTTGGTGAATTTTCCGCAGCGAACCGACCGGAAGGAAGAGAAGGAAGAGAAGGAACAGCATGAGCATCAAGAACATTCTCGTCATCGACGATTCTCCGACCGAGCGTTACATCATCGCCGAGATTCTCATCAAGGCGGGATACCAGGTCAAGACGGTCGAGAGCGCCGAGGCGGGCATCGAGAAGGCGCGCGCCGAGATTCCCGACCTGATCCTGATGGACATCGTCATGCCGGGTCTCGACGGCTACCGCGCGACGCGTATGCTGATGCGCGACGACAGGACGCGAAATATCCCGATCATCGTCTGCACGTCGAAAAAGCAGAAGACCGACATGATCTGGAGCTTGCGTCAGGGCGCACAGGGCTTCGTCTCGAAGCCGGTCGACGCCAGCGAACTGCTTGCAAAGATCGCGGCCCTGTGAAGAAACGCCACGATCGATGAGCGACGCCCCTGCCGAACCCTTGACCGCCTTGCCGCCGAACGCCGACGATGCGGATGCGCGCGCGGCGGCGAGCCTGATCGGCGTCCAGTCGGCCTTGGATTTCTGGCTGCTCGACCTGTCGGATTCCGGCGAGATCGTCCCGCTGACGCCGCTGACGCCCGTCCCCTTGACGCGCGCGTGGTTCGCCGGAATTGCGAACATCCGTGGGAACCTCTACGCCGTCACGGATTTTTCGGCTTTTCAGGGGAAAAACCCGACGCCGCAGAATTCGAGTTCGCGCTTTTTGCTCGTCGGGACGCGCTTCGGGAGCAACGCCGCGCTGCTCGTGACGCGGATGCTGGGGCTGCGCAAGGCCGGCGACCTCACGCGCAAGGACGCCGCTTCGGACGACCCGCCCTGGGTCGAAGGCGTTTATTCCGACAAGGACGCGCGCGTGTGGAAAAAGCTGAACGTGCGCGCGCTCCTTTCCGACAAACGCTTTATGGAGATCGGCGTTTGATCCGCGTTGCGGGGTCGGCGCGATCGACGGGACGGGAAGCTGAATCCTGGAAACCGCGGTCGACCACTGATTTTTCGCATTGAAGGCCATGTGATGACAAGCTTCTCTGGTTTTTTGACCGCTCACTTACTTAGGAGCGTCCGTTACGTGCCTGGGAGCACCGCCCCGCAGCGCGCTGGCGGTGTTGCTCCTCCTTGCAGACATGAGTCTGCCGCGTCGTCCAGCACACTCCGGGACAGCGCTCGCAGGCGCGTTCAACCGCGGTTTCCAGGATGAACGACACCGCGACGGAATTCGATGTCGGCCCGCTGGTCTGGGTCAAGACCGAAATCGACCAGGCTTTGACGCGTGCGCGGCAGGCCTTCCAGCAGTACGCCGTCGCTTCCCGCTCCGCGTCGGGCGGCGCGGATCAGATTCGTTTTTGTCGCACGCATTTGCACCAGGTCAAGGGCGCGCTGGCGATCGTCGGCCTCGACGGGATCAGGCAGTTCGTCGAAGCGCTCGAATCCCTGCTCGAAGCGATCGAGCACACGCCGCCGGAAAAACTCCCGACTCCGCTGATCCTCTCGTCGATCGACAGCGTCGGTCATTACATCGACGACCTGCTCGCGGGGCAGCCCGACCAGCCCTTGCGCCTTTACCCGATTTACGAGCAGATTCAACGCGCGCGCGGTGTCGATCGCGTCTCGAAGGCCGAGCTTTTCTTCCCGGACCTCGACGCGCGGCTTCCGAAGTCGGCGCTCGTCGCGCCGGCGCTCGACCGGATTTCGCCCGATCTCTTCCAGGGGATCTTGCGGAGGGAGCGCAACCGCTTTCAGCGCGGTTTTCTCTCATGGTTGAAAAACCCCGCGTACCGGGACGGGGTTCACGAGATGCTCCAGGCGATCCGGCGCGTCGAGGCGACGCAGCAAACGAACGCGATGCGCGCTTTCTGGTGGATCGTCGGCGTCCTTCTTTCGGCGCTCGCCGAGGGCGGCTTGCCGGAGGATTTCGACGCGAAGCAGTTGTGCGCGCGCGTCGACCTGCAGATTCGTCGGCTTTCCGAAGGCTCGAAGAATATCGCCGAACGGTTGATGCGCGACCTGCTCTACTCCATTGCGAGTAGCGAGAACCCGATTTTCGACCCGGTCAAGGAAGTCTATCGGCTCGACGCGCTGATCCCCGAAGCAAGCCTCGTTTCGACGACGCCGCGCGAGATCGTCCGCCGAAAATTGCGCGACGTGATCACGATCGCCGGAGACGCGTGGAACAAATACTGCGCGGGCGCCACGGCGTCCTTCGAGGTCTTCCGGCGGCACGCGCGGATTCTCGCGGAAACCGTCGACCAGCTCGGTCAGGCCGATTTCCGCCGCCTCGCGCAAGCGATTCTCGACGTCGCGGACTGGCTGAACGCCGACGGTCAGCGGCTCACCGAGCCTCTGGCGATGGAGACGGCGACGGCGATTCTGCTCGCGCAGAGCGCGCAGAAGGATTTTCAGGGGCTCGATGACGATTTCGCGCATCAGGTCGACGTCGCCGTCTCGCGCATCCGCGACTGCGTCGCCGGGACGCCGTCCGGCGAAGGCGCGAGGAGCGCGACGCTCGACGAGATGTCGTCGAAGGCGCAGGAAAAACTCCTGGTCGAGCAGGTCGTCAAGGAAATTCGGATCAACCTGGCGCAGATCGAACACGTCCTCGACGATTTTTTCCGTGACGCGGCAAAGCGCGCCGAACTCGAAACGCTCGACGCGCCGATCCGGCAAATCGCCGGCGCGCTGACGATCCTCCAGCACGAAAAAGCCGTCGACGCGCTCAACGAATGCCAAAAGGAAATCCGGCGATTCTCCCGCGCGGACTACGTCCCCGAAAACGCCGATTTCGAACGGATCGCCAACCAGCTTTCGATCATCGGGCTTTTCATCGACTCGATTCCCTACGCGCACGGCGATTTCACGCGCTTTTTCCAGAAAATCCAGTCAGAACTCGTCGCGCCCGCCGTACCGTCCGCGAAAGGCGCCGAGGCGCCCGAAGGTGCCGGGGGTGCCGAAGGAACCGAAGGAAGCGAAACTCTTCCGCCGCCGTCCTTCGAGCAGGAAGTCGAACAGAAAAAAGAAAGAATCCAGTCGCTCCTTGCCGAACTCAAGGAGAAACCCGACGATTCGGCGATCAAGACCGCGTTGCGGGAAAATCTCGATACGCTCCGAAAGGACGCCGACCTCGTCGCCGACGCGACGCTCGCAGGGCAGGTCGATTCGCTCAAGGCGATTTTGGCGGAAGAAGGCGCCGATGCGGTGCGGATCGACGCGGCGATGCGTACTTTCCGCTTGCGCGCCGACGCGGCGCAGCCGTCCGCCGAAACACTGGAACTTTCCCACGCGAGCGACGAAAAAATCGACGCCGAACTTCTGGATATCTTCCTGGATGAAGCGCGGGGCGTGCTCGCGACGATCGCGGCGGGAGGCACGGCGCTCAAAGAGCAGCCCGCCGACGGCGAGGCGCTGACGACGGTCCGCCGTGCCTTCCACACGCTCAAGGGCAGCGGTCGCATGGTCGGCCTGAAGGATTTCGGCGAGACGGCGTGGGCGGTCGAGCAAACGCTCAACGTCTGGCTGCGCAAGGAACTCGACGCGACGCCGGGCGTTCTCGACCTGATCGAAGCCGCGCGC
>JAISAZ010000008.1 GCA_031266435.1 Accumulibacter sp. | reverse complement strand
ATCGTCCAGTAGTCGTCTCCGGGGCCGATCTGTTCGTTGATCATTCTTGCCAGGTAGAAGACGATGCGTTCGCGCATCTGCGCTTGGTCGCAGACTTGTATTTCGATGTCGATGAGTTTGCCCGATCGCGTCTTGACTTTGACGTCGAGTATGCCGAGTTTGTCGTCTGGACTTTCGCGGGCGAGGTGGGGGTCGGCGAGTGTGACTTCTTCGTATTCTTCTGCCGGGAGGTCGAGAACCGCCTGTAGGAAGTCCGTGAGGATGTCGATGTCCCGGTCGTCGCCGAAGATCATTTTGAAGAGCGCATCATTTCGTGCGGTGTAGGCGAGTTTGGTCATCGTCGTAGTGGGAGTGTCTGTGATCTCATTATACGCGGGGAATCGGGAGACAGGAGACAGAGGTCGGGAGACAGATGAAAACCGATCGGTGTTTCAACGATCTTTCTCCGGCGGCGAAGCCGCCGCTGACTGATCTGATTCCTGACCTCTGATTCCTGATGCCTGATATGCGTCTGCGGAACGTTGGGCATCGCTCCGCTCACCCCAACCTATAGCCGACGAAAAAATTTTTGAAAAAATTTCTTGCACCGCTACAAAAATCGTGCTAAAAAGTCTCCGGGCGTTGTAATATTTTATTGTAGCGGTCTGTATATAAAACGTAATCCGTGCAGTTTGCCTTGTAACAGAGTAGATCAGAGCGGTATAGACACTTTCGGGAGCTGTCAGTGGTCTTTGAGGCGGGAAGGATCGACGCGCAGGCATTCTCCGGTTCCGGCAGTTCAACCGGGCTGGCTGGCATGATTCTTGCTCTCTCTCTCTCTCTCTCTCTCTCTCTCTCTCTCTCTCTCTCTTCTTCTAAGTCCTTCTAAAGACAGGGTTTTTCGCCATTTTCCGCGAACGCGGAAAATGCGCGGGGTTGTTTACGCGCGGCGCGGCGGGTCGAATCGGCGGACCTTTACCCCCCCCCCCCCCCCCCCCCTGATATGGGGTCGTCATATTCAGACAAGAATCCGTACCGCCCGCGCTTTGATCGCGGCGCGCGGCCGTTCTCGTCATTTCCTTTTTCCGGGCTTTCTCCCTTCCTGTGAGGCGTCTTCCAGATGCGTCGCTCGCGCGAAGTGCCCGCCAAGGGTTTTTCACCCAACCGCAGTCTTGCGGTGTTTTCAACTGAGCAGGTTTTTTCACCCAGCCGCAACCTTGCGGCGCTTACAACTGAAACAGGAGTCATCGTGAGCAAAGATAAGCTAAACGGTTCGTTCGGCGCGCGCGGTTTCACGCTCGTCGAAATGAGCGTCGTTCTCGTCGTCATCGGCGTCATCCTGGGAGCGATTTCGATCGGCAAGGACGTCCAGCGTAACGCCGAATACGCGCGGATCAAGCAGAAATTCATCGACCAGTGGGCGCTTTCGTACAACGTCTACGTCCAGCGGACCGGCTACCCGCCGGGAGATAACCAGCAGCAACCACGCTGGATGGTCAATGGCGCCAACCACACGTCTGGCCTCGCTGCTGGTGTCATCTCTGGTGGAAATATGGTGGGGGCCGCAGCGGCGCTGAACTCGATTTGCCATGGCGCCGCTTCCGCCACTCTTGCCGATGGACAGAGGAGCGCACAGGATGGCGGTGCAGGCGCTTACGATTTGCGCGAACTGATGTCGAAGGCCGGCGTACGGATGCCGCCGGGGCGCGCCGAAGGGTCTGAGGACCGCTACGTTTATCTCGATACGAACGGCAACCCGCAGGAAATTCAGGTTTGTTTTCAGTGGAATGAGCCGGCAACCGATGCAGGCGCTGGAAACGTCATGGTGATCACGGGGCTGACGCCCGACCTCGCGCGCGCGCTCGACCAGATGATCGACGGCAAGGCCGACGCGTGGGAAGGTGTTTTCCGGCAGGGGGGGATTACGACGGGTGGCGCCGCAAATGTCGCGGGCGTCGAGTGGTCGGCGAACAACACCCATACGACGAATCAGGGATCAGCTGGAGCACAAAATCTGGGAGCTAACCTCGACGAAAGCCAGGTGGTAACGCTCACCGCCATCTACAAAATGAACCAATGAAGGGACGACCATGAATGCGTACCGCAGAAGCGGCGCCGTTCCGGCGCTCCAGGCGGGTTTTTCGCTCCTCGAAATCGCCGTCGTTCTCGGCGTCGCGGCGATCATCCTCGGCAGCGTCATCACGGCGGGGCGGGGCGTCCAGCGCAACGCCGAAAACAGCCGTATCGCGCAGAAGTTCGTCTTTGAGTGGAAGCGGGTCTACGACGAGTACTTTCAGCGCGCGGGCGTCGTTGTCGGCGACAGCCAGATCGCGCCGACCTTCATGATCAACGGGAGCGAGACCGAGATCGGCGGGCAGTCGGTCGGGCGCGGCAACCTCGCCGGCAACGTCGCGGGCGTGCCCGAAAATTACCGGAACACCGGGCTGAAGGTCTGCCACGGGCAGGGCTACCCGCGCGATTCGGTCGGACCGGGCGACCGGAACATCGCGCGGCAGGACTTGCGTGACCTGATGCTGAAGGCCGGACTGCGGATGCCGGCGGGGCGCGCCGAGGGCATGGAGGACCGCGCCGTATACAACGACAGCAACAGCAACGCGACCGAGGTGCAGGTCTGCTTTCAGTGGAACCCGCCGGGGACGATCAGCGGCGCGGGAAACGTCATGGTGTTGCGCGGCCTGACACCCGACCTCGCGCGTTACCTCGATTCCCTGATCGACGGCAAGGCCGACGCGCTCGAAGGGCTTTTCCGGCAGCAGGACGTGCGGATGAACACGAGCGAGCCGTCGAGCCAGCGTCCCGGGCGCGAGTGGAGCGCGAACAATACCTTCGGAGTCGGCGAGGCGCAGTTTCAGTCGGCTGACGCGAGCGGTAGCAACCGGAACGAGGATCGTGTCGTCCTCATGACCGCGCACTGGGCGATGAATCAATGAATACCGAAGCCGGATCGATGCGATCGATGGAATGGAAGCGCGCGCGAAGAGGGAAGATCGTCTTCGCCGTGGCGATGGTCGCCTTGCTCGCCGTCTCGACGCCGTTTTATTTTTATGCGCGGCACCGCCTGGAAAAGAGCCGCGCGGACGGCGGTCTCGCGACGCGCGTTTTTCAGGAGGCGCAGCGGATGGAAGCGAATGTGCTCGGAAACGAGCGATTCAACGAACGCGCGCGCGAATTGCAGGCGGCCGCGTCTAAAAAAGGCCTGTCGCCCGCACACTGGGCCGAGCGCCGGGTCAATCTGCGGCAGGGCAATCTTTCGCGCGACGAGATGAACGAATTGCTGTTTTCGATCGCGCGTACCGAGAGCCGCTTTTTTCACGTTGAAGAGTTCGACGTTTCGGTCACGCGCGACGAGGGCGGGCTGTTCTCGCCGCCGCTCCGCGTCAATTCGCCGCTGTCGGCGACGGTCAAGGGAACGCTCGTTTTCCTGGCGAGGGGTGGCCCGCAATGAACGAAGCGATCCTTTTTCATCTCGACAACCGCTGGCTTCTTTTTGCGGACGGTACGGCGCGCGTCGTCGAAGAATACCCGCGGCTCGACACGCCGACGATCGTCGTGACCGACTTTGGCGGCGCGCTCTGCGGCGTCGCGCCCGTCGGCGCGCGCTCGGGCTACGCCGAAGCGCTGATCAGCCGCCGCTTGCGCGACGAGGGAATGATCGACGGCGAGGCGAAGGTCGTCATCCACCACAGCGTCAAGTCGAGCGGCGATTTCCAGGCCTTCTACACCGCCGTTCCGATCGACGCGTGGCAGCGGATGCAGGCGTGGGCGCGCATCCAGGAGGAGGCCTGCCTTCTCGTCCCGCTCGCGGCGGTGATGTACCGCCTGCTTCCGCGCGGCGAGGCCGGCGTCTTCTTCCGGCACGGGCGGAGTATCGCGCTCCTCTTCTCACGGAAGAGCGGGCTGATTTATTCCTTCGTCCTCTCGCTCGGCGACGACACGGAAGACCTGCTCGCCGCCGTGAAGACTCTGGCAGGACGCATCCCGGATCATTCGTTCGACCCGGCGCGGCTCACGATGAGCCTGACGTGGTACTCGCTGCTCGAATCCGGAGCGCCGAACGAGTCGAATGAGTCGAACGATCCCGACGAGGACGAAAAACTCTGCGCGGCTTTTTCCGAGGCGTCGGGTCTGCGCGTTACGCGCGCGCCGGTCGAGGCCTTCGGCGGCACCCGTGTGGCGATGAGCGCGATCCGTTCGGTTCTTTCCGAACGCATCGCCGTCAATCCGGCGGCGGCGCGCTTCGACTATTTCGCCGAAAAACATCTCCGGCACGCCGCGCTTTGCGCGGGAGTCGCCGCGCTGGCCTTCCTGATCGGCGGCGCCGCGTCGCTGTGGCAGGCCGGGAGCATCGATACGCGGAGCGAACAGAACCGGAAGGAAGCGCGCGCGATCGAGCAGCGTCTTCAGGGCGGGAAAAAACTCGCGTCTCCGGGGAGGGCGTTCTACGCGACGCGCGAGCTCGTCGACCTCGTCGCCAACGCGCAAGCCGGGCTCGACCCGTACGTCTTCCTTCGGAACCTCCGTGCCGCGTCGGGCGACAAGGTCAAATTGCTGCGCGTGTCGATGGGCAAGGAGATCGTCGTCGAGGGCTGGGTCGACCAGACGGGCGGCGACGACACGCCGCTCGCCGGCTTCGTCACGCAGTTGCGGCAGATGGGATTCTCGCTCGCAGCGATCGACGTTCCGTCGGCTGAAAATACGCACAGGAGCGGCTTCTTCGCGTACCGATTGACCGAAGTCTCGAAACGAGGGGAGAGCCAATGAAGGCCAGCAGCGCGCTTTTTATCGTAATCGTCGCCGCCGTCGTCTCGTCGCTCGCTTTTTTCTGGACGAGGAAGCCCGTCGTCGCCAGGGTTTTGCCGCCGCCGCAGGCGAGCGCGCCGGGGGGGACGGAACTGCAAAAAACTGAAGCGTCGTTGAAGAAGATCGACGAAATCCGCTTCGCCGACGGCCTGACGCCCGAACGCCTGCTCCCGCAGCGCGCCGAGGCGGGCCAGGGCCAGGGCGACGCCGCCGCCGAGCGTCTTGATGACGCGCGGGTCTTCCCGTCGCTGACGCAAAACCAACGCATCGCCGGCACGACGCAAAATCGAGGCAGCGGCGCCGGCATGGGTTCGGCGGGAAGTGCCGCGCGGAGCGGGTACGAGAATTCGATCGACGGCAAGCCCGCCGCGCCGTCCGCCGAGGATAAAAAAACCAACGTCGTGTCCTTGACCTACGTATCGCCGGGTTTCCGGCGCGCCGTCGTCGATAGCGAACTCGTCCGCGAAGGCAAACTCCTGCCCGACGGCGCCGTCGTCTCACGCATCCGAAAAGGCTCGGTCGTCCTGACGCGCGACTGGCGGAGCGTCGAAGCGCCCGTCCCCGGCCTTCTCCCCAGGAACCCGGAACCCGTCGCCGCGTCCGCGCGGCCTCCGGCGACCCCGGTGCCGAGTGCAGCACCCGCCGCGCCCGTGCGGGGCGTGAATCGGCCATGATGAATTCCAGAAACCTCACGGTCGGCATCCTCGGCGCCGCGCTCGTCGCGCTCGTCGTCGCGCTCTTCGTCCTGAACCAAAAGATGGACGAGCAGGCCGTGCTGATCGGCAGGCTCCAGTTGCAGCAGCGGAGTGCGTCGGAAGCGGGAACCGTCACTCCCACGGCGCCCGCAAGGTCCGCGCCTCCCGCCGCTGCGCCGGGGAACGTCCCGTGGCAATGGGGCGCGAAACCGTCCGAGACCCCGTCCCCGCTCGCTCCCGCTCCCGCCACGACGGGCGAACGAAACGCGAAGGTGGCGCAGATCACCGAATTGCAGCAGGATTTGAAAGCGCTGATGGCGAAATCGGCGGGGCGGCCGGCCGAGATAGACATCGGCGCGGTCGACGCGCTGCTCGTCCGGCTGATCGAAATCCAGGGGAATCCGGTCGTCGGCGGCGTCGACTTGCGCGTTCTGCGCCAGAATCTCGTCGTCGCCAAGGATATGCAGGCGCTGGCGAAGGAACTCGAAAGCGAGACCAAAAAGCCGAAACCCGACCGGGCGAAGATCGACAGCCTCGTGCAAAGGATACAGAGCCTTCAGCAAGGCCTGCGTCTGGGGATCGCGGAGAATGTTGCGAATCCGGCGCCGCAGGCGCCCTTGCAAGCGCCCAGGCCGGTGCCCAAGTCGGCGCCTTCTTCGGGTGGCGCGGAGAAGCGGCCGAAATGAAGCAACGGCGCCTTTCCCGCTTCGCGTCGGGCTTCACTCTGCTCGAACTTTCGTTCGTCGTCGTCGTGATGGGCGTGCTGGGGCTTTTCTTCGCCGGCAGCTTCTCCGGCGCGGACGACGTTCGCGTGCGCCGGCAGTCGCGGGCGCACGCCGAAGTCGCGCGCGAGGCGCTGCGGGCCTTTGTGCTGGCCAACAAGCGCCTCCCGTGTCCCGACGCGAACGCCGACGGCTACGAGGATTGCGCGCTTGCCGGAGAAACGGGGACGCTCCCCTATGCCGACCTGGGGCTCGCCGACGCGGCGCACAACCGCATCTTGTATGGCGTCTATCGTGCCGCGTCGACCGACGACATTACGCTTCAGGCGGAACGGACGGGCGACGCCGAAGGCGCTCCCGGCTATCTGGGTCTGGGGGACGTGATCGTCGCGCTGCAAGCCATCGTCCCCGACACCCTCGTCCCGGCGTATCTGCACATTGCGGGAATCGACGCCGCCGGCGCGGCGGACTGCGCCGCGGCGCACCACCCTGTTTTCATACTGATCGTTCCGAACACCGACCGCGACGGCGACGGGAACTTCCTCGACGCCCCCAACGCCCCGAACGGGAAATGCTTTGCCTCACCCGAACAGCCGATGACGCTGAATTATGACGATGTTGTTGCCGTGGAGTCGCCGTCCGCCCTGATCGGGTGGGTGACGTATCACATAAACTGAACCCGGGCTTTCCAAGGAAAAATTGATGAGAACGAACCTATCCTGTTTCCGTACCCTGATGACGTATGCGGCGGCAATCCTGCTCCTGGGAGGATGCGGGCTGACGCGCAGTTTCGACAACCTGAAGCCCGACGAAACGATTCCGGTTACGGGAATGAACGACGCGGTGGCAAACGAGTCGAAGAAGTTGCAGGAGACCTACGACGAACTCCTGAAAAGACTCGACCAGATTCCCGAACCCGTCGCCGCCGAGCAGGGGGTCGAGCCGGTCTACGACCCGCTCGAAGACAAGGTCGTGTCGATCAACATGTACAACATCGACATCGGGCGGCTCCTCCTGACGCTGGCGGATCAGAACAAGCTCAACCTGATCGTCGACCCGATGGTTCTCGAACAGAAAATCAACGCGAGCCTTTACCTGAACGACGTCACGATCCGTGAAGTGTACAAGCATATCCTCGATACATTCGACCTGCACGGCGTCCGGCGCAACGGCGCGCTCGTCGTCAGCCTTCTCGAAGAGCGTGTCTTGAGCGCGGGCTTCCTCAATACCACCATCGGGATCGACCTCGCGTCGGGCGGCGATGTCTTCGGCAGCACCGTCGCATCGGGCGGGTCCTCGGGGGGTTCGTCGGGCGGGTCCTCGGGCGGATCGTCGGGGGGTTCGCGGGGCGGGAATTCGCTGCGCGCGAACTTTTCGATCCGCGCCGACTCCTTGCAGAAGGTCGACCCCTACGAACAGCTCGAAAACGCGGTCAAGCAGATTCTCGGCCTCGGCGGCGGCGAAGGCGTGTCCGCGCAGCCGCAACTCGGCGCGCGCGCCGTCGGAGGCGCCAACGGAGACCGCGAAAACATCCCGCCGGTTCCCGTCGCGTACAGCCTGAACCGGGCTTCCGGCGCGCTCTACGTCAAGGCGCGTCCTTCGCAGATGCGCGCGATCGTCGAACTCGTCGAGCGCAACAACGAGGCCTTCCGCCGGCAAGTCCAGGTCGAAGCGCAACTCATCGACATTCAACTCAAAGACGGCTTCAAGTTCGGCGTCGACTGGACCCTGCTGCGCAACAATCTGGCAGGCATCTACGGGTCCGACCCCCTGAGCCTGCAAACGAGTACGTCGGCCTTCCCCGGCGCGTCGATCCCCGGACGCATCATCGAAATCCCCGCGCGGCTGATCGGCGCGAGCTCGGGCAACCGCGCGATGGGCGTCTCGTGGGGAGACGACCGCTTTTCGGCGACGATCAACGCGCTGAGTTCGTTCGGCGCCTTGCGCGTGCTGTCGAATCCGAGCGTCCGCGTGCGCAACGGAACGCCCGCGCTCCTGAGCGTCGGAACCAACATCCGCTACGTCTCAAGGACCCGCGCGACGATGAATATGGCGACGGGGGCGACCGTGACGGCGACCGACGTCGAAACGGCGTCGCTCTTCTCCGGCGTCGTCATCGGCGTCGTGCCCTACATCCACGAGAACGGGCGCATCGAACTGCTCGTGCATCCGATGCAGACCGAAGTGCTCCCCGAAAGTCTGGCGCTGATCGAAGTCGGCGGCGCGGGGACGAACGCCGGTCGCGTCACGCTGCCGGTGATCAACTACAAGGGGTTGACGACGACGCTCAACCTGGGCGACGGCGACATGGTGCTGATCGGCGGGCTGATCGACCAGAGCAAGTCGATCGAGGGCGACGGGCTTCCGGGGCTGTCGGAGATTCCCGGCGCGGGCGCGCTCTTCGGTGAGCAAATGAAGTCGCACGCCACGCGCGAACTCGTTCTCGTGCTTCGAGTGAGGATGCTATGAAACCGGCGACGAACGTGCGCACGGTCACAGTGCTCTGCGCCCTGCTGCTCGCGGGTTTTCCCGTCGCGATGGCGATCGAACGGCAAACCGCGATCGGCGAAGACACGGTGGCAAAAGCGAGGGCCTTCGTCGAAGCGCGTCGCGTCGCGGAGGGAAAAGCCGCCGCGAAAAGAAAAGCCGCCGTCGAAAAGCGCGCGCCTGAAGAAAAAGCGCCGGCGGCCGCCGTAGAAGTGAAGAGAATCGACGAAGAGACGGTGGCAAGAGCGATGGCCGCGATAAAGGCGCAGCGCGTCGCGGTCGATCAAGCGGCCACCGAGAAAGCCGCCGCCGAGGAAATGGCGCGCGTTCTTGCGGAAGGCGAGGCCACCCTGAAGAGTCTGGCGGCCGAGGAAAACGCCGAGGCGGAAAAAGCCGCGCTCAGAGAGAGGGCTGCACAAGCGCTCGCCGCGATCGAGGCCAAGCGCGTAAGGGAAGAAAAAGCGGTTGCGGAGAAAGCCGCCGCCGAAGAAAAAGCGCGCGTTCTCGCCGAAGAGAAAGCCGTGGCGGAGAAGAAGCTGGCCGCCGAGAAAGCTGCGGCGATCAAGCGCGCGGCGGATGAAAAAGCGGCTACACAGAGGAGGGTTGCCGAGGAAAGGACGCGCGTCGCCGCCGAAAAGAAGGCGAGTGCCGAGAAAGTCGCGGAGGAAAAGAAGGCCAGCGCCGAAAGAGCGCGGATTCTCGCCGAAGAGAAGGCCGCGGCGGAGAAGAAGCTGACCGCCGAGAAAACCAGGGCGGAGAAGGCCGCTCTGAAAGAGCGCGCGGCGCAAGCGCTCGCCGCGATCGAAACAAAGCGCGTAGGGGAAGAAAAAGCGGCTGCGGAGAAAGCCGCCGCCGAAGAAAAAGCGCGCGTTCTCGCCGAAGAGAAGGCGACGGCGGAAAGAAGAGCGGCTGAAGAAAAAGCGGCGTCGGTAAAGCGCGCGGCGGATGAAAGAGCGGCGGCACAGAAGCGCGTCGCCGAGGAAAGAGCGCTCGTCGCCGCCGAAAAGAAGGCGATCGCTGAGAAAGTCGCGGAGGAGAGAAAGGCCGCCGCAGAGAAAGTCGCGGCGGAAAAGAAGGCGAGCGCCGAAAGAGCGCGGCTTCTCGCGCAGGAAAAGCGGGAAAAAGCTGTTGCCGAGAAAAAAGCCGCCGCCGAGAAAGTCGCAGCGGAGAAAAAAGCCGCTGCCGAAAGAGCGCGGGTTCTCGCGGAAGAAAAAGTCGCGGCGAAAAAACGCGCTTTGGAAGAAAAAGCGCGGATTCTCGCCGAAAAACAGGCCGCCGCCGAGAAACTTGCCGAGGAGGCACGCGCGCGTGCCTACGTGCAAAAGATGAGGACGCAGGTCACAAGGCCGGAAAACACCGTCCGGCTCGATACGGCGGGCGAGAAGGAAGTCCGGCGACTCGTGCGCGAGTTCAGCGAGGCCGTGCAGAGCAAGAACTTTACGGCGGCGCACGAATCGCTGTACGCGGTCGAACTGCTCCTGCCCGAAAGAAGCCTGACCGTGCTGCGTCTGCGCGCGTGGCTCGCGATGGCGACCGGCGACGACCAGATGGCGGGCTATCTCTATCGGGAGATTCTCGAACGGCTCACCGACGACCTCGATTCGTCGATCAACCTTGCCGTCATCGAAGCCAGGGGCGGGCGCGTCGAGGAAGCGCGAAAAATCATTCTCGACATTTCACGGCGATTGCCGGACTCCGAACGGCTGAAGGCGGTGCGCGAGGCCTTCGGGCTGGCGCGCTGACTTCCGGGTGAACCCAGCTTTGAGACCGGGAAATGCCAATGACCAAAAATAAATCGACCGACGAATCGAAGGATTCGGCGCCCCATCCATCCGGCCGCCTGGGCGAACGCCTCATGGAGCGCGGCATCCTGTCGCTGCGCCAATTCCAGTTCGCGATGCAGAAACAGAGCGTCGAGAAGCTGCGTCTGGGCCTCTTGCTGATCCGTTACGGCCTCGTGCGCGAAGACGTGCTCGTCCGCGAACTCGCGGCGAGGAAGTCGATCCCCTTCCTCACGGCGGACCTCTTCCCGCTTCCCGACGCCGACGTACTCAGGCAGTTCAACCGCGAACTCTGCCTGCTCAAAGGCTTCCTGCCGATCAAAAGGGAAGGGGACGAACTCGAAGTCTTGCTCGGCGACGGCGACGAAGCGTCGGTGAGCGAACTCGTGATGCACCGCACGGGCTTGAAATGCCGTTTCTTGCAGGGCGCGTTCTCGCGGGTATCGCAACACATCCGCGAAAGCTATTATTTCACGCAGAATTCGATCGAGTCCCTGGTAAACCAGGAGTTGCGCCGCCTTTCGGCAGACGCCGACCACGCGATCAGCCCCGACAAATGCCTCGACTACCTGCTGCACTGGGCTGTCCATGAACGCGCGACCGACATCCACCTGACGCCGTCCGCGACGAGCCTCCACCTCTTTTTCCGCATCGACGGCGTCCTGCGCCCGATGATCGCGCTGCCGCTCGCGCTGAGGCGGCTGATCGTCTTCATCAAGCTGACTTCGGAGATGGATATTTCCGAACAGCGGCGGCCGCAGGACGGCAGCTTCCACAGCATGATCCTCGACCAGCCGTACGCGGTGCGCGTCTCGATCATTTACACCGAATTCGACGAGCGCGTCGTCCTGCGCCTCCTGCCCGAACGCGGCGAACTCTCGAACCTGAGACAACTCGGCTTTCTCGAAGAAGACGTCGAGCACCTCGAACAAATCTTCCTCCGTCCCGCCGGCCTCGTCCTCATCACCGGCCCGACGGGTTCGGGAAAAAGCACGACGATGCACGCCGCGCTGCAAATCCAGTCGCTCGTCGAAAGCAACGTCCTGACCGTCGAAGACCCGATCGAATACCGCGTGCCGGGTTCCGCGCAGACCGAGGTCAACCGGCACGCGGGTTACGATTTCAGTAACGCGCTGCGCTTCTTCCTGCGCCACGACCCCGACGTCATCCTGATCGGCGAAATCCGCGACGCCGAAACGGCGCAGGCGGCGATCGAAGCGTCGGCGACGGGGCACCTCGTACTCTCGACGCTGCACGCGCCGAACGTCTTCGGCGTCGTTCCGCGCCTCTCGCTCCTGGGTCTGGAGCCACAAACCGTCGCCGACAACCTCATCGCGATCATGAGCCAGCGCCTCTTGCGCCGCAACTGCCCGCATTGCAGCGAAAAAGCCGTCCTCACGCCGGGCGAGCGCAAATGGCTCGGCGGCGGCGGCGACGAGACCGACGCGCGGCGCGGCGCGGGGTGCAAGGTCTGCGGGTTCAGCGGCTACCACGGGCGCCTTCCGGTCTATGAAATACTCGAACTGACGCAATCCCTGGCCAACCTGATCGCCGACCGCGCCGGACGCGAAGCGATCTACCGGAAAACGATCGAATCCGGGTTCGGGAGTATGCTCGAACAAGCCAAATGGCGCGTACGCAACGGACAGACGACCCCCGAAGAAGTCCGGCGCGTCATCGGATGGGGCGTCGAAGAATGAGCGCGCAACTCTATTTCTACCGCCTGCTGCTGCCCAACGGCACGGTCAAGTCCGGCCTCTCGCAGTTCATGCTCGAACGCGACTTCTCGGCGCAACTCTGGCTCGAACGGCGGCACAAGGCGATCGTCCTCTCGCTTATTCGTTGCCCCGAGAGCCTGTACAGCGTCGCCCGTTTCTTCTCCGGGCTGTTCTCGCCGCCGATCTCGAACGAAGACTTGAGCGGCCTCCTGCGCGACCTCTCCTTGATGATGCGCGGCGGAATCTCGATCATCGACGGGCTGCGGACGATCGCGGGCGAAGCCGCCTACGGGACGGGGCGCGGCGTCGTCGCGGCGGCGAACGTCCTTTACGAAGAACTCGAAGGCGGCGCGACCGCGAGCCAGGCGTTCGCGCATCACCCCGAACTCTTCCCCGAAATCGTCGCCAACCTCGTCGACATCGGCAACGAAAGCGGCGAACTCGAACGCATGTTCATGGAAGGCTCAAGGCATCTGGAGCGCGTCGCGACGATCGGGCGCGACGCGCGTCGGGCGCTGATCTACCCCGTCTTCGTCTTCGCGTCGATCGCCGGCGCCGCGATGTTCTGGCTCTACTACGTGATTCCCGGCCTGTCGGACATGTTCCGCCAGTTCCACGCGAAGATGCCGCCGCTGACGATCGCCGTGATGCGCTTCTCGGAATGGATGCACGAAAACTTCGTCATGAGCCTCGTCGCGCTCCTCCTGCTGATCCTCACGCCGCTCCTGGCGTTCCGCTACAGTAAAGACGTGCGGAAGCGCGCCTACATCGTCGGCCACAAATTGCCGATCGCCGGCCTCCTGCTCCGCACGGCGGGGATGGCGTTCTTCACCGAACACCTGGGGCTGCTCATCCGCGCCGGACTGAACATGCTGCAAAGCCTCGACATCATGGAACGCGCGACGACCGACGAGTATTACCGCGACGGCGTCCAGAAGGTCAAACGCATCGTCGAACGCGGCGAACACCTGAGTGTCGCGATGCGCTCGACGCACTGCTTTCCGCCGCTCGTGCTGCGGATGATCAGCGTCGGCGAGGATACGGGAACGCTCGACGACCAGTTGGAGCACCTGGCGCAGGAATACCGGCGACGGCTCGAACACGTGATCGCGTCGCTCTCCGAAATCATCAAGCCGGTGATCATCCTCGCCGCCGGCGCGTTTTTGATCTTCGTCATCGTCGCGCTCCTGCTCCCGGTCTACGACCTGATCGCGCAGACGATGGCGGGAGCGAGGTGATTCAGGTATCAGGAATCAGATGTCAGGAATCAGATCAGTTAGCGGCGGCTTCGCCGCCGAAAAAGATCAACGAAATGCCGATCGGTTTTCATCTGATCCCCTATTACGTCTTTCATGCGCCTGCGGAACGTTGGGCTTCACATTCGTTCAGCCCAACCTATACCGCCGAGAACGGAGCGGAAACGGTATAGGTTGGGCTGAGGAACGAAGCCCAACGATTACGTATGCGTGTGAATGATGGAATAACCCAACAAAACGGAATTTGGAATTCGAAAGACGGGCTTACGACCCGATTGCGCGGACGATGGGGCGCGCGAGGTGAAAGAGGTGGCTTTATGAACGTCAACGAACGAAAAACGACTGGACAAACGCAGCAGCGTGGAATCACGCTCGTGACCGTCGCGCTCCTGCTCCTGCTCCTGGGCGGCGCGCTGATGGCAGGCGTCGCGTATTTGCGCGCCAGCCTGCCCGCCGACCTCGCCGCCAGCCAGAAAGACGCGCTGCTTCTGGCGGACAAGGCCGTCCTGGGCTTCGCGTCGATCCATCACCGCCTGCCGTGCCCGGCGGCGACGCCCGGTGGCGCTGAGGCGAGGCCCGATGGCGCTGAGAATTGCAACCTCGTCAAGGGCTGGCTCCCCGCGCGTACGCTCGACCTCGACGCGACGATGTTCGCGCCGGGTCTCGTCCCGATGCGCTACGTGGTCTACCACGACGACACGACCCTGCCCGGTGCGCAAGGGACTGCGGCGGCTTATTCGCATCGCAGCCTGACGAAGAGTGATCCTCTGAGCACGCCTCCCTCGCTTCCGTTCGACGCGTACGAGCCGAGCCGGTGGGAGGCGGGCGCGGTGAGCGACCCAACGGAAATCGAAGACGTGATTTCCGGGAATCCGCGCGCGGGCCGCTTCATGAATTACGTTACGGGTACGGATCCCGACGTGCTGCGCTACACTTTCAAGGCGCGCAACGGCTTGGATATGTGCGAAACGATGCGCTTCGTCCGTAGCTCGTTCGGGCTAGTTAACCCGCTGTACGCGCACTATATCCGTGGCGGCGCTCCGGTCATGAACATCGCGTACGGAATCGCCGCTCCGGGCCTCGGGGACGCCTCGGATAACGGTAGCCGCTTCGAGGGCGCCAACGCCAGTGACGATCAAACCACCCCGGCGCTGGAAGCGCCCGACCGCGCGCACGGCGCCGAGTACAACGACTATGTCTTCGTGCGCGACCTTCCTTCGCTGATGACGGCCTTCGGCTGTAGGCCGGTTCCCTACAACTTCACAGTGACTTCCAATCCCAGCCTCGCGAGCGGCGATATGTCCGGGCTGACGGGCCTCATAGCGGACATCGTGGAGTTTGCCTCGCAGCTTCTGGGCGATTTGCCGCTTGAAACCTTGCCGATCAACTACTCTCGGCAGGGCATCGCCGCGCCCATGCAGTCCTCGGTGCAATCGGTCGCGCTCGCCGTCAATCTCGTGGAAGAAGTCGAATCGCAACGCGACGGCGTCAAGAGCAGCGCGGCGCAGACGATGGGTTTCGGAATCGTCCAGAGCGTGATGGCGGGGGCGGGGATCGTACTTTCGGTGGCAACGATCGTCGCCGACGGCATCGCGATCGCCGAATCGATCGGGATCGCCGCCGCGTGTATTGGCCTTTGCGTCAACGAGTACGTGGCGATTGGTTTCTACGTCGCGTCGATCGCCGTTTCGGCCGTGTCCCTGGTCGTGAATATCGCGGCGATGGGGACCCTGATCGGCGGAACGGTCCAGGCGGGTCTGGTGATGGGTCGCTTGGGCGGCGAGGAAGAGGCGGCTGCGCTGATGAATCAGTTGTGCACGAATGTGGCCAAGGCGGATGAAAATATCGCCGATGCTTCGGCAGAGCTTGAAAAAACAAAGGCGGATCTGAAGGCAGCCAGAGATGAGGCGGAGGCCAAACTGAAGGCAGCGGAGACCAAATTGAACGGCGACAAGGCGGTCATCGAGGCTTGCCGCGCGGACCTCGACGCGGCGCTTGCGGAATCCCCGGTGAATCTGGAGGGCGGGGGCGTGTGTTCGGCATCGGGCGCTTATGGAGATTTTTGCCCCGCCTTGGCTAACTATCGGGACGCGTACGCGGGCTTTCAGGTCGCGGGCTTTCAAGCGGATAAATACCTTTATCAAGCCTTGTACGAAGCCGAATGGGCGTTGGCTGAAACGGAAAAGGGGATAACGGAAGCGGACGCGAAAATAGCGGCGACGGATAGAAACGACCCTGCCGTTCAGGCTCAGATAGACGCGGCGGTGTTGCAGTTTCCGCAAGCGCAGAGGGCAGCCAAGAAACTGGAGCTGGAAGCGCGCTATGACAAGGAGCACCAGGACGCGGTCAACAAACGCGCCGCTTTGGTGACCCTGAAACCCGGGCAGGAAACTGCCGTGACCACCGCCCGAACGGCGCTCGACACCGCGATAGGTCTGTTGACCGACCCCGCGTCCGTGTCCAATGCGACGCAGTGCAATAGCGAAGGGACGGTCGATTGCGCCGGGAAATACCAGGCGCTTTGCGGTGACGCGTACACGCGCATCAAGAACGGAACGGTCCATGTCGACTGGACTACCTACGAGAGCAGAAAAACGCTGTTTGACTCGGCGAACGAGAGTTATCAGAAGCTCGCCGCGATATCGTCACCCACCGCTACGTCGTGCGCGGCCGCCAGCGTCGACGGGAAAGTGATCGTATGGCCGAGCGACGGGACAGGCGGCGCGAGGGACGTCCTGAGCCGCGTCGATAAACGGAGTGTGCTGCAATGAACGCGATCCTCCACCCGAAAACGCGCGGACGCGGATTCTCGCTCGTCGAAATGTCGGTCTCTCTCGTCGTCGTCGGCATCCTCGGTTTCATGCTGTGGAAATTCCTTCCGCAGTTCCGCAGCATTGACGAGACACGGCCCGTCGAGGCGCAGATCGCGCTGGCGGATGAGGCGATCGTCGGCTTCATCATGGCGAATCATCGCCTCCCGTGCCCCGATACCGACGGCGACGGAAAGGAAGACCTGTCCGCGCCGTCCGCCCCGTGCCCTGCGGCAAGGGGCGGCCTTCCCGTCCATACCCTGGGGCTGAGCCTGCCGTCGCGCCTCAACTACGGCGCGTATCAGGACGGCTCGTCGGAAAGATCGCTGACGATGGCGGCGGAGCGGCATACGCCGGTGCTGCCGCCTCCCGAGCCGACGCAATGGCCTTTGCTCGGCGGAAACTATGTGCCCGTTGGTTTGGATGGCGACCTCCTCAAAGACATTCCGCCGGAATATATGCCGACCATCGGCGAGCCGAGTCAGGTCAAGAACCTCTCGTCGCTGACGGAAGTCGAAATTGCGCGCGACGATTCCGGTCTCGATCCCGACCTGACGCGTCTGAACGGCCTCGATTTTTGCGCCGCGCTGCGCGACGCGCAGTTCGCTCAGTCCGCCTCTTCGCTATCGCCGTTCCTGACCGCCAACGGCGTGACCGTCGCCTACGCCATCGCGCACCCCGGCGCGCGCGACGCCGACGGCGCCGGGAGTTTCTTCGACGGTCTGAACGACGGCGCGACGGCGGAATTCGAGCCGCCGGACCGCGCTTCGAGCGACGTTTACGACGACCAAGTGCTCGCCGTCGGCTTCGGCGAACTCGCGGCGCGGCTCTCGTGCACGTCGATTCTGTCGCGCGCCAACGCGGCGGGGCATATGGCGCGCGCGACTTTCAACCATTACGAGTTTGCCCTGGCGTATTTGCAGGCTCGCGCCTTTCTGCTCGACATGGCCTACCTCGACCTGCAATTTGCGTATTCGGGGCTGGTCTTTTCCGTCCTCAACATGGTCAGCGCTGCCGCCAACGTGATCCTGGTGACGGCGGCCGGAATCATGACCGTGGACGAAGCTTCGGGTGCGGTCCTGGTCATAGTGGGCACAGCGCTGGGGGTTGCGGCCACCATCGAAGCCGTCGCCGAAGTGGGATTTGCGATCGCGGGCCTGGTCGACGCCGTCGACGCCGCCAAGGAGGCCGCCGCCGTGCGCGTCGAGGCGGAAGTCCATGCGCGAAAAATGCTCGCCGCCGCCAACGAGACGGCGCGTTACGCCGTGGAACTCGACACGAAAGGACTGCTGCCGTGAGAATGAAAAACCGGGGGTTTTCTCTGCTCGAACTCGCCGTCGTCGTCCTGATTCTCGGCCTGGTCACGACGCTCACGTGGCGCTTCATCGCCGCGCGCCTCCAGCAAAAGGAAGCCGTCGTCACGCGATCCCTCCTCGAACGCGCCGATTGGGCATTGACGGGTTTCGTCCTCTCGAACCATCGCCTGCCGTGCCCGTCCGCCGATGCAAACGGTCTCGAAGATTGCGCGACCGGCCACGTCGGCGCGCTGCCGTACAGGACGCTCGGCATGGCCGACGCGCGCGCCGGGACGATCCGTTACGGCGTCCTGCGGCGTAGCGAGACGGTCGTCGACCCGGAAGATCCCACCCCCTTTGACACGCCACTGCCGAGGGACGCTGTCTTGACGCTGGCGGTCGATCGCTTCTACCCGCTCGTCGGTTTCATCGGGGCTTTCACTCCCGCCGCTCCCGCACTGCCCACATTGACGACGAAGGATAATCCCCTGAGCGGTCGCACCTTCGTTCCGGTCGAGGCGAAGAATATTCCATTGGGCTACGCAAACGGTATCGATTTCTGTTACGCGCTGCGCGTCGCGGAAGACCCTTCGCCCGACGCCGGCGTGACGAGCGCGAACGTCCATACGAACGTCAATGGGTCGCCGCGCCAGCTCGCGTACGCGCTGGCGCTCCCCGGCGTGCTTGACGCGAACGACGCGGGCGGCCTCTTCGATACCCCGCTACCGCCCGAATTCGGCGCGTCGACGGCGGCGACGACCTGGCTCAACGACGACCGCGTCCGCGTGGTCGGCCCCGGCGTCCTGTGGAACCGCCTCGGCTGCGGCGAGGCGGTCTCGGCGATCGGTCACGCGCAGCCGAACGCCGCGACGGCGGCGGTCATGCTCTACCAGGCGCTCTACGACTACGAACAAGTGCTCGAGCAGGCACTGGAACTGGCGAACGCCAACATAACGATGGCCTCCTCCGGGGTGGTCGGCGCCGTGGGTTCCATCATCGACGCGGTGTCGGCGGGCTTGCACGCGGCGGGCGACTCCGCAAAATCCGCCGGCGGTCTGGCGGCAAGCTCGATTGGCGCGGCGGTGCTGATGGGCGTCGCGGCGGCGGTGGTAACGGTATCGGCGGCGCTGGCGCTGACGACCGCCGTGGAAGTCAGGAATATGACCGACCAGCGCTATCAATTCCTGCAAGGCTTGAGAGATACCGCGAAGGGTTTCGCGGAAAGACTCGCGAGCAACGTCGCGACAGCAGACGCAAAAGGGCTGTATCTGGGTCGATAGGAAAACGATTCTTGAGAGGAACAGATATTTTGCGCGAAAGGACTGAAAAAATGCGCACGACGAAATGGAGGGAAGCCCGGAAGGGCACGAAGGCGGAGCGCGGTTTCTCCTTGCTGGAATTGTCGCTGGTTCTCGTCGTCATCGGGATCATCATCGGCGCGATCAGCATCGGAAAGGACGTGCACCGCAACGCGGTCAATCAGCGCATCGCCAGCGAGTTCATCCAGGGCTGGTTGCTCGCGTACGACAGCTTCGTCGCCGGAACCGGCGTCGTTCCGGGGGATAACGTCAGCGTTCCGACGGGCTGCGTCAACGGCGACTGCGGCAGCGGCGGCTCAGGCCAGGCACTCTGCTTTGACTCCACACCCAACAACCTGCGCGACGCCATGCTCGCGGCGGGAATCGGCCTCCCGGCGGGGCGCGCCGAAGGCAGCGAAGACCGTTACGTCTACCTCGACAGCAACGGGATTCCGCACGACCTGAAGGTGTGCTTCCAGAACGTGCGATGGACCGAACCCGCTCCCGCGCCGACAAACTTCGTGCCACGTTCGCGCAACGTCATGGTCGTCACCGGCGCCACGCCCGCTCTGGCCGGCTTCATCGACCATTATCTCGATACCGTCATTGACGCGCGCTTCGGGAATGTTCGGGAAATGGGCAATGCCAATTCTACGAACTCCGCTTCGCTCGCTTGGTCGGTAGACGAGACGTGTGCTTACACCGGCGCTTGCAATGCGCTGGACGAGTCGCAGGTCGCTGAAGTAACGGCGTATATCAAGATGTTCCGGTAGCGCGCATAGGTTGGGGTGAGCGGAGCGATGCCCAACATCAGGAGACAGATGTCAGGAGACGGGAGACAGATAAAAACCGATCGGGTTTTCGTTGGTCTTTCTCCGGTGGCGAAGCCGCCGGTAACCGATCTGATTCCTGTCTCCTGATTCCTGAACCCTGATAGGGCACGGCGCGCCGTGCCCCTACGATTCCTTTGATCCCTGAGCGGTATAGGTTGGGCTGCGGCGAAGGGAGAACCACAACGATTCCGCATACGTAAGAATGATGGAACAGGAGGGGTTTGGAATGCATGAAAACGCGCCAACGCTTTCCGAATCGTCATAAACCCCCTTCATTTCCCCCTTGTCAGGGGGAAAGTGGGGAACCCGACCACATCGCTTCGTTCGGGTGGTTTTCACGCGGTCATTTGCCGTATGTTGGGCATCGCTGCGCTCACCCCAACCTATGCGCGCTCATGCGGCCATTTGATCCGCCGCTGTGTTGGGCATCGCTGCGCTCACCCCAACCTATGCGCGCTTCTGTCCTCTGTCCTCTGTCTCCTGCCAATATCCGCCGAACAACCGCGTTGACGCATTGCGCTTCAAAAAGCGATGCGGGTTCTTTGTACACGACTTTTCGGAACAGGCATTTGTTGGCGCCGAGGAAGAGCTGCATCAAGAGGTCGTCGGGTTTTGTTGTCGTCCACTCCGTCCAGGTGCCGCTTTGCACGTCGAAGGCATAAAAAGACACCGGCTTTTTCCACGTGAAATCGACGGCGACGCCTTTCTCGTTCACGTAGGGGATTTTCTGTCCGTTCCATTCCAGATAGGTTTTGCGCGACCCGCTGTAGAAGGAATACCAGTTGCCGATGATGCTTCGCGCCCGCAGGGTGAGCGCTTCTTCGACCCGCCCTTCCATCATGCTGATCTCCGACCGATAGAACAGCGGGTCGGTCGTGTTGTAGCCGTAATGGCCGAAACGCGACGCCTTCAGCATGAATTCGGGTATTGCTTCGAGGGCGCGCTCGTCTTTGTACGTTCTCCAATGGTAATACAGCGAGCCGCGAACTTCTGGATTGGCGGGTTTGTCGAGGTCGAGGAGTTTCCAGCCCTTGGTCAGCACGGTGAGCTTGTGTTCGGGTTTGGAGAATTGGGCGGCGACCTCCAGAACTTTTGACCACGATACCGGCGAAAAAATGGCGTTTCCCCAATGGTGATCGATCGCCAGAACGTAGAGATTCAGTTTCGCCTCATCATTTTCAGCCCGGTCGGACAGCCACCGGTACGCGTGTCGGGCGAGGTCGTTGCCGCACCAGATTCTTTCGGCAAAGCAGGCGTAAAGCACGTCGTGCAGACGGCGGGTGATCTGCGCGCGTTGCTCTGGAGTCGGGGACGCGAGCAGGGCAAGCGCGAGCCGGGAGGCTTTTCTGCTCTGAACCTCGTGTTCCAGCCTTTTGATGTCGTCGAATCTCACCGTCTCGGCGCTGTACATCAAGAGGGACGCCAAGCGCTTGCGCTGCCCGTCGGTGGCTTTGTCCATGATGTGCGACAACTCGAGGCTACGGAGGTAGCTCCCGTTGAACGCCGAAAACAAAATGCCGTCGGCGATCAGGCCATTGAGTTTGCCGGTCTCATCGAGGCGGAAAAAATATTCGGCTTCGTCCAGTGCGTATTCGACGTAAGGGGACGGGCCGGGAGGCCAAAGTTCGGGTTTGTTGGCTTTGTAGACTTCGTTGATCGCTTTCCAGCTTATGAACGCCAAGTCGTTCAATACGTTCAGACTGAGGTTCTGGTCTTCGACCAACAGGGAATGCTGCTTGAGGAGCGCAATCAGGGCGCGGTAGCGGTCGGGGTAGTTTTTCTGCGGGTCTTCGTAGCGATTGTAGCTCGTCAGGAGTTCGCGGTAAGGCTCTGGGTAGGAGTTCCAGCGCTCTTCACGCTCTCTCGCGTTTTTGATGCTGCTTTCGATGGCGATGTACGGCGGCCCGACGATGGGAGCAAGCACGTGCGCGCCGACGAACAAAACCTCCGCGCACGAAGTGAGCAGCAGCGCGCACAAACCGATGAACCCTGTAGTCATTTTGCGACGCATGACTTCCTCCATCGCTTCAAGAGTAAAGAGGGTCAAAATCCTGTAATCACGGCTCCATTATAATGAGCGGGGGCTTATGAAGCGCGGTTTACTTTTACTCGGAATCTGCAATGATTCAGGGGCGAAGCTTGGCGTCAAAGCACCTCGGCGAGGAAGGATGCGGGGGTGACGATGCGCATTACTGCTCACGCGCCCATTGCACGGCTTCGTTCACGATGGTGTCCAAATCGGCGCCGCCACGCCGGAGGGGGTATCATGAGCGCCATGCGATTTTTTGTTCGAGCCAAAGCCGTTTCCGAATCCCCGGCGGTCGGCGCGTCGCGCCGCCGATGAAGCGCTTCGTCGTCCTCATTTCCGGGCGCGGGAGCAATATGGCGTCTTTGCTCGACGCGTCGGCGTCCGGGCGATTGCCGGCTTTCCCGGCGGCCGTGATTTCCAGCAAGCCGGAAGCCGAAGGGCTTTCTACCGCCCGAAACGCCGGCGTCGAGACGCGCGTCGTCGTCCCCGCGCGTTTTCCGTCTCGCGCGGCCTTCGACGAGGCGCTCGCCGGAACGGTCGACGCTTTTTCTCCCGAGCTCGTGATTCTTGCAGGGTTCATGCGGATTCTCGGAAACGACTTCGTCCGTCGTTTTGCGGGGCGTCTCGTCAATATCCACCCCTCGCTTCTTCCGGCGTTTCCGGGGCTGAATACGCACCGCCGCGCGCTCGCCGAAGGCGTCCGCTTTCACGGATGTACCGTGCATTTCGTGACACCCGACCTCGACCACGGACCGATCATCGCGCAGGCCGTCGTTCCCGTTTTCGACGACGACGACGAGGCGAGCCTTTCCGCGCGGGTGCTGGAAAAAGAACACCTGGTCCTTCCGCAGGCCGTCGCGTGGTTCGTCGAAGACCGCTTGACGGTCGTCGAGGGCCGTGTGCGCCTCGACGCGCCGCGCTGACGAGCCTTCCCCATGCCTTTGCCGTTGATCGCCGCGCTTGCCGTCTCGCTCGGCGTCCATGCGTGCTTTCTCTTCGCGCCGAGTTTCGGCTTGAAGGACGAAGCCCGGAAACTCCCGCTCCGCGCGGAGCTTCGCCTGGCGAAAAACACGCCGGGTGGCACGGGAAGCGGAACAGCGGGCGCGGGGGGCGTGAGGGGCGTTCGGGCTGCGTCCGCCGCGCCGGGTGAAGCTCAAACCGACAAAGCGCCGGTGAAAAAACCCGGGAAGGAAACTCCGAAAAAGCGTGAAAACCGGGAAAACGAGCCGGCGAAGACGCCGACGAAAAGAGTATTGCGACCCACGGCGAAAAAGCCGACCGAAACCCTAAAAGAGCGTGAGGAAGAAACGGCGCCCGAAGAGACGGCGGAGACTCCTCAAACCCCCGCGCCGTCCGTGACCGCCTCCGGCGCGGGGGGCGACGATTCCGGCGACGGTTCCAGCGACGACTCCGGCGACGGTTCGGCGTCGGGAGCGACAGGAGGCAACATCCCCTACGCCGTCGAAGAGATCGACTTTCCCGGCGACGACGCGGGCGGGTCGCACAACGCGGGCGGGATTCTCGGCGACGCCACAGCGCCGTCGCGTCTGCCGCCGGGAGGGCGCATCGACTACCGCGTCGATTTCGGCGACCGCGAATTCGAGGCCGGCAAGGCGGTGAGCGAGTGGACGATCGCCGACGGGCGTTACCACCTCAAAATGGAAGTCGAGACGGTCGGCCTCGCCTGGCTGGTCAAGCCGTATCGTGTTGTCATGGAGAGTCGCGGGCGCGTGATGCCCGAAGGTCTGGTTCCCGACCGTTTTTCGGTGCTGCGGAACGGCGAGGACGCGGACGAGCGTGCCGCTTTCGACTGGCGCTCGATGACGGTCTCGGTCGGAAAGTCCGGGAAAACGCAGGCGATGGAGGTCGGCGCGCAGGACCTCCTTTCGTTCAATTTCCACCTCGGCTTCATGCGCCACCCCGTCATCGGTTCGCGCTTGCCGCTCGTCACCGGGAAGAAGTACGGCGTTTACCTTCTTGAAAAACTCGGCATTGAAGACATCGAAACGCCCGTCGGGACGCTGCGAACACTTCACTTGAGCGCGCCGGGTGCCCGAACGGAACTCTGGCTCGCCTACGATTATTTGCTGCTCCCGGTCAAGATTCGTTTCGTCGATTCGAAGGGGCAGAGTTTCGTCCAGGTCGTCTCGGCGCTCCGGCTGAACGACACGGAAGTCACGGGAAGCGCGCGCGCGTCGAATGCTCCGAGTGCCCCGGAAACCTTCGGTTCGTCGGAAGGCGGGTGAAGCGAATGACGCACGTCGTAAAAACGCTTCTCGCGCACGCAGAGGCGCTACTTTCCGAAGTCTTGGCTCTGGAATCTCCAGAGTCTCCGGAACCCACGGAATCTTTGAGCGCTTCGGAGCTTCCCGACGACGCGATCGTCGCGCGTTATTTCAAACGCCGCCGCACGCTGGGGCGTTCCGACCGCGCGTTCATCGCCGACGCCGTTTATTCGGTCCTGCGCCGCAAGCGTTCGCTTTCGGCGCGTTGCGCGCAGGGCGGCGCGGGGGGTGTTTCTCCCCGGCGTCTCTTGCTCGCCGCGCTTCTCTGCGCGTGCGACGACGAGTGCGCGCGTCCGGCGGAATATTCGCGCGCCGAAATCGAGGAGTCTCTCGACGAGACCGAGCGCGGCGCGGTAGGGCGCGCGTGCGCGGCAAACCTCGACGCGCTGCCAATCGCCGTTCGTCTCGACCTTCCTGACTGGATTTACGACCGCCTTGTAACGCGGCTCGGCGAGGAGAACGCAGCGCGCCTCGCGGAGTGCTTCAAACAAACGGCGCCGCTCGACCTGCGCGTCGACCCGCGAAAGGCAAAGCGCGCCGAAATCGTCGCGCGGCTTTGCGCGGAGGGCTTTACGGCGTCGGCGTGCCCGTTTTCGCCGCTCGGCGTCCGGCTCAAAGGAAAGCCCTCGCTCGCGCGGCATCCGCTCTTTCTCGACGGGAGTTTTGAAGTCCAGGACGAAGGCAGCCAGTTGATCGGTTTTCTGCTGCGCCCGAAGCGCGGCGAGACGATCGTCGATTTTTGTGCGGGCGCGGGCGGAAAAACGCTCCTCTTCGGCGCGATGATGCGATCGACGGGGCGGATTTATGCGTTTGACGTTTCTGGAAAACGCTTGGATCGGATTCTTCCGCGCCTCGCGCGTTCCGGTCTCTCGAACGTGCATCCGATCCGCGTCGCGTCGGCGAGCGACGCGCGCATCCGGCGCTTCGACGGAAAGATCGACCGCGTCTTCGTCGACGCGCCGTGTTCGGGGACGGGAACTTTCCGCCGCAACCCCGGTCTGAAGTGGCGTTGTACCCCGGGGAGCGTCGCCGCGCTCGCCGCCGCGCAGGCGGAGATTCTCGAATCGGCTGCGTCGCTCGTCCGTCCCGGCGGGCGGCTCGTCTATGCGACGTGCAGCGTACTCGACGAAGAAAACGACGCGATCGCGCGCGGTTTTCTCGAAAAACACGCGGACTTTACACTTTTGCCCGCGTCTGACATCCTGAACGGATATATCGGCGGCAAGCCCTTCGAACGCGGGGACGAATGCGGTAGCGGTGACGACGCCTTCTTGCGTCTTTCGCCCCTTTCGCACGGCGTCGACGGCTTTTTTGCCGCGGTAATGGAGCGTAAATGAACGAAAAGCATATTTTTTCCATGCTCAGGCTTTTGTGGAGCGATTTGGCTTATCCAGAGTCCTGCTGGGCCGCGCTGCTGCTCGTCGGTGTCTTGTTCCTCGCATGGCGCCTTTCCGTGGGGATCAAAAACTGGAAGAGCGGCCCGGACGCCGAGCGCGGTGTTTTGCAGCATCTGGATGTAGGCGGCGTCGCGCGGCTGGTCTTTCCGACGCTGGCAGCATGCCTCGTATTCTTGTTGCAGACGATTCTTTCCGTTTCCGGCATCGAGCACCTGAGCCTCCTTGCGCTTGCGATGCCCCTGATCTTTTCCTGGGCGCTCGTCCGCGTGATCGTCTACGTGCTCCGCTGCGTTTTTCCGCACAGCGGCGTTTTGAGGCGTTCCGAGCGCCTGATCGCCTTGACGATCTGGGGGGTTTTCATTCTCCGCATCACGGGCTTCGCGGACCCGATGATCGAGTTTCTCGAACAGATCTCGTTCATGGTCGGCGCGCAGCGCCTGGACCTCTGGCAGTTGATGCGCGGCGCCGTGACGGTCTCTCTCACGCTGCTGATCGCCCTGTGGTTCGGCAGCCTGATCGAGGATCGGCTATCCAGGGCGAAGCGGATCGATCGAAGCGTACGCGAACTGCTCGTCCGGCTTTCAAAATCGATCCTCCTCGTCCTTGCGCTGCTTTTCAGCCTTTCGCTCGTCGGAATCGACGTGACGATGCTTTCGGTTTTCGGCGGTGCGTTCGCGGTCGGCTTGGGCTTCGGTCTCCAGAAAATCGCAAGCAACTACGTGAGCGGTTTCATCATCCTGCTCGACCGCTCGATCCGCATCGGGAACATCGTCGCGATCGACGCGACGACGACGGGCGTCGTCACGCAGATCACGATGCGCTACACGGTGCTGCGCACGGGCGCGGGCGCCGAAATTCTGATACCGAACGAAAACTTCATCGGCAACGTCGTGCGGAACTTCACGTTTTCGGACACGAAAATGCGCGTCTCGATCGCCGTGCAGGTCGCGTACGATTCCGACGTGAAAAAGGCGATGCGATTGATGATAGAAGCCGCGAAACGGCAGCGCCGCGTTCTGTCCGACCCTGCTCCGAGTGTGACGCTGACCGAATTCGCCGAGAGCGGGATCAATCTGGAACTCGGTTTCTGGATCGCCGACCCCGAGGCCGGAACCGTCGGGGTGCGCTCGGACATCGCGCTCGACATTCTGGAAGCCTTCGGCGAAAACGGCGTCGAAATGCCCTATCCCCAATGCGACGTTCGCTTGCTGAATCCGGCGCCAAAGCAGGATTCTTCCGCCTGATTCCTTTTCAAAACGCGACGAAGATGGACGCTCCGAAGAAAACGCCGAAACCCGCCGAGCCACGCGCTTCTGAAGGCAGGGCGGCGCCGCGCGAAGCCTGCGCGGAATCTCCCGGAGTCTTCATGCCGGAAGAGCAGCCCCCGGCGCAGACGGCGCCGCTCATCGACGAAAAAATCCGCGCGGGCTTTCCGTCGCCCGCCTCCGGCGGCGTCGGCCACCGGCTCGACCTCAATGAACACCTCGTCCGAAACCCGGCGGCGACCTTCTTCCTGATCGTTTCGGGCGACTCGATGGTCGGCGAGGGGATCAACGACGGCGACATGGTCGTCGTCGACCGTTCGGTCGAGCCGCGGTCGGGTTCGATCGTCGTCGCCGCGATCGAAGGCGACTTCACGCTCAAGCGCTTCGTCAAGGCAGCCGCGTCGTTCGAACTGCATTCGGGCAACCCGGACTACCCGGTGATCCATCCGAGACGCGAGGACGACTGCGTCGTCGGCGTCGTCCGCTGGATACTCCGCAAATGTTCGCGCTGATCGACGGCAATTCGTTTTTCGCGTCGTGCGAGCGCGTTTTCCGCCCCGACCTGTGGCGCCGTCCCGTCATCGTCCTCTCGAACAACGACGGCTGCGTCATCGCGCGCAGCGCGGAGGCCAAGGAAGCCGGAATCCCCATGGGCGCGCCGTTTTTCAAGGTCGCGGGACTCGCCAAGCGCTACGGCGTTGCCGTGTTCAGTTGCAACTACGAACTCTACGCCGACCTCTCGGCGCGCATGATGGCGTGCATCGCGTCGCTCGCGCCCGCGCTCGAAGTGTATTCGATCGACGAAGCCTTCGCCGACCTCTCCGGAATCGCCGACGCGTCGGCGCTCGGCATGAAAATCCGCCGCCGCATCCTGCAATGGATCGGCGTTCCTGCGTGCGTCGGCGTCGCGCCGAGCAAGACGCTCGCCAAATTCTGCAATCACCTGGCCAAAAAGAACCCGTGCTTTTCCGGCGTCTGCAACTGGGGTGATCTCTCGCAAGACGAGCGCCTGCAATGGATGCGGAGTTTTCGCGTTTCCGAACTCTGGGGAATCGGGCGCAAACTCGGCGAAAAACTTCCCGAACAGCGCATTCGGACGGTGTTCGACCTTCACGAGGCCGACCCCGCAGCGATGCGCCGCCGCTACGGTGTGACCGTCGAGCGCATCGTCCATGAACTGCACGGGATTCCCTGCCTGGAGTTCGAGGAAATCGCGCCGACGCAACGGCAGATCCTGCGGAGCCGATCCTTCGCCGAAGAGGTCTCGGACATCGACGAAATCAAGGCGGCCGTGACCCGGCACGCGCACAGCGCCGCCGCCGCGCTCCGCCAGCAGGATGCCCTCGCGTCCTGCGTCGGCGTCACGATCCACACGAGCCGCTTCAAGGCGGAACGGCACTTCGGGTGGGACGTTTCGTCGCTCCCCGCGCCGACCTCCGACACGCTCGTCTTGAGCGCCGCCGCCGTCCGGCTCGCCGAGAGGATTTTCCGCCCCGGGATGAAATACAAGAAGGCCGGCGTCGTCCTCTTGGAATTGACCAACGCAAACGCACATACGGGAGACTTTTTCAACCCCGGCGACTCGGCGCGCTCGCGCGCGCTGATGCGGACGATCGACTCGATCAATGCGCGCTACGGCGGCGAAGCCGTGAAAAGCGCCGCGGAACTCGTCGGGACGAAGTGGCACACGCGCCGCGACCACCTCTCGCCGTGCTACACGACGCGATGGGACGAGCTACGACAGATCAGGTGACAGAGGACAGAAGACAGAAGACAGAGGACAGAAGATAGAAGACAGAGCGCTCGCTACGCTCGCTTCGTGATCAGTTTTCAGTATTCAGATGTCGCGTGGCTTGCTCCCATCAGATTACAGACAACCGACTACAGAGGCCGTAGGCCGTTCTGTCCTCTGTCCTCTGTCTTCTGTCTTCTGTCAGCTGTGCGCCTGATCGGCCATTCGAGCGTAAAGCGCGCGCCGCCGAGGAGGGGAGAATCCGACGCGCTCGCCGAACCATGGTGCAGCTTCAAGACCTGACGTGTGATCGCGAGCCCCAGCCCGTAACCGCCGGTTGCGCGGTCGCGCGACCGGTCGAGGCGCGTGAAGGGGTGGAAAATCAAGGCGCGGTCTTCGGGAGGAATCCCGGCGCCGTCGTCGTCGACGTAAATGCGGATCACGTCGCCTTCGGTTTCCGCGCTGACGAGTATCCGGCTCGTCGCGTATTTGATCGCGTTCCGCAGGAGGTTCGTCAAGGCGTACGACATGCTCCACGCGTCGATGTCGGCGTCCTGGGCTTCGGGAAGCGCGTGGGTGTCCACGGAGAGCGCGAGCGTATGGCAGAGGATGCGGACGGCATCCGTTTTTTCTTCGAGCCACGGCGCGATTTGCACGGTGCTCAAGTTCAACTCGAACTGCTTGCGTTCGTACCGCGCATAAACGAGGCTGGAATCGACGAGCTTGTCGAGTTCGTCGAGGTCCGCGTCTACCATGCGAAGCAGGCGCTGCCGCTCCGCGTCGTCGGCTTCGGGGAGCATTTCGAGCGCGAAGCGCATCCGCGCCAAGGGCGTACGGATTTCGTGCGAGATCGAGTTCGAAAGCGCCTTCCGCGTCGCGATCAGATGCTGTATGCGTTCCGCCATGCCGTTGATCGTCTCGGTGAGCAGCGAGAAAGTGCTCGAAAGCGCTTCGGGCGCGCGCGATTCGAGGTGGCCTTCGCCCAGGTTGCGCGCGGTCTGGCGCAGGGCTTCGAGGTCGCGCCCGATCGGGCGTATCCAGAACCAGACGGCGACGGCGAGAAAAAGGCTGATCAAGCCGAGCGTCAGCAGGCGGACGCGTAATTCGGGCGACATGATCCCGCGCGACCACTTGGCGTCGGGGCTCGACGACGACAGGGGGCCGACGACGAGAATTTTCGACGTCTCCTTCAAGCGATGGTAAAGCGTCTCGCCGTCGGCGGCGACCGCGAGATTGCCGGAATCGAGCCGTTCCGCCTGGTCGGGCGGAAGATCCAGCGTCCAGCGGTCGACGATGCTGAGGTTGTAGGCGAATTTCTTGTCGAGTTCCGCGACGGCGCCGTTCCAGCGGGAAGGCGCTCTGCGGGAAAGGTCTTCCTCGATCAGAAAGATCGTCCCGCGCATGAAGCGCCGCGTATAGTCGTCGGCAAAACCCTTGACGGCGATCGATATGACGACGTCGACGGCGAAAACGATGGCGATGAAGGCCCCCATCACCAGAAAATAAAAATTGAGAAAAAGATGCGAAAAACGATAACGCCCCCGCCACGAAGCGTGCTCGTAGCGGCTGAAAAAGTTGAACAGGCCGCGGCGGCTTGCGTTACCAGTCATGCTTGCTGAACAAATAACCCTTTCCGCGCACGGTTTTTATGCGCGTTGGATTTTCCGGGTCGTCGCCGAGTTTGCGCCGCAGGCGCGAAATGCGCGCGTCGATCGAACGGTCGATCCCGTCGAAACCGATCCCGCGAAGCTCCTGCAAAAGGTCGTCGCGCGACAGGATGCTCCCGGCGTTGAGCGCGAGCAGCCAGAGCAGGTCGAATTCGGCGGTCGTCAGGTCAATCTGCGTGTCTCCGAGGTAGGCGTTCCGCGTAGACTGGCTGATCGTGAAACTGCCGAAAGAAAGCTCGTTGGTCCCGTCGGGCGACGGCGAGACGCCCTCGTCCGGCGTGAAACGGCGCAACAGTGCCTTGATGCGGGCGAGCAGCAAACGCGGCTGCGCGGGCTTGGCGATGTAATCGTCCGCGCCGAGTTCGAGACCGAGAATCTGGTCGAGGTCCTCGTCGCGCGCGGTGAACATGAGGATGACGCCCTTGTATTTCGGACGAATGGAACGGCAGATTTCAAAACCGTCCTTTCCGGGGAGCATGACGTCGAGAACGACGAGGTCGGGATTCTCGGTGAGTATCCGGTTCTCGGCGGTGTCGCCGCGCGTCTCGGTCGTCACCTTGAAGCCGTTCTTGCGCAAATATTCCGCAGTCAGCTCGACAAGACGCAGATCGTCTTCAACCAGCAAAATGTGTGTAAGCATATCCGGACAAAACCCTCGATTACGTGCGTTGAAGAACGCGGGCGGGAACTGGCTTTCCAGCTTTGCATCTTTGCATCTCTTCGTCCTTACACTTCCAGACCGCCCGACCCTGTCGACTTCGCTTTGGCGTGCCGTGGCAAGGTCTGCGCCTTCGTATTTGAAAACGAGATGAACGATCGCGCCGACGCTGCGGGACAGTGTTCGACTGAATACATTTATTTTAGCACGCGCGTGCAAAGCCTGCTCTGAATCAGAGGACAGAAGACAGAGGCTCGATTCCAGAACGGCCTTCGGCCTTTGTAATCTGGGTTCTGTATTTCCCGCGAATCCGCAACGGACGGATTCCGAAAAACGGCGTTTTATACGGATTTAACGGAATGCCGATTTCGAAATTTACACGAGGCCCCTAGACTCCCCGAACGTACAAGGTCGTCGACGACGCCGTATCGAGAGAAACCGGTTTTCCCAAGACTTTTCACGAAAGGTATGTCATGAGGTCAAAAATATTCGCTGCCGCACTTCTTTCCCTTTCATTGGCCACGGCAAGCGCGCCGGCAGCCGAAACCGCCATCTGCTACAACTGTCCGCCCGAATGGGCGGGGTGGGGTGCCCAACTCCAGCTCATCAAGGACGAAACCGGGATCGTCGTTCCCCTGGACAACAAGAATTCCGGCCAATCGGTCTCCCAACTCATCGCCGAAAAAAACAACCCCGTCGCGGACGTGAGCTATCTGGGCGTTTCCTTCGCGATCAACGCCCGGAAAGCCGGAGTGCTCGAAGCGTACCGACCGAAAGGCTGGGATGCCGTGCCCGAAGGTCTGAAGGACCCCGACGGGTACTGGGTTTCCATCCATTCGGGCACCCTGGGTTTCATGGTCAACGTCGATGCCCTGGAGGGCAAACCCATCCCCCGGTCGTGGAAGGACTTGCTCGACCCGAAGTACAAGGGGATGGTTGGTTTTCTCGACCCCACGTCGGCCTTCGTGGGCTACGTCGGCGCCGTGGCGGCCAACCACGCTTTTGGCGGAACTCTGGAGAACTTCGACCCCGGCATCGCGTACTTCAAAGAACTCCAGAAGAACGCCCCGATCGTCCCCAAGCAAACGGCGTACGCGCGTGTCCTGTCGGGCGAAATCCCCATCCTTCTGGACTATGACTTCAATGCCTACCGGGCGAAACACACGGACAAGGCGAAGGTCGAATTCGTCATCCCCGCCGAAGGCACGATCGTGGTGCCCTACGTCATGAGCTTCGTGAAGGGCGCCCCCCACGCCAAGGCCGGCAAGGCGGTCATCGATTTCGTTCTGAGCGTCAAGGGGCAACGCCTGTGGGCTGAAAACTTCCTGCGCCCCGTCGTGTCCGGCGTCATGACTCCCGAAGTCGCCAAGCTCTTCCTGCCTGAGCGCGAGTACGCGAGGGCGGGTTCGGTAAATTACGTCAGGATGGCCGAGGTGCAACAGGCTTTCGGCGCGAGGTATCTCAAGGACGTGCTGAAATAAGAAGGCATCGGGGGCGTCCGCCGCCGGAGGCTCCGCTCGCCACAGGGAGGTTTCATGCGAAAAAAAACCCTGCTCGTCTGTTTCCTCGTTCCCGGCTTGAGCGTATTCGTCGCTTTCTTCGTGCTGCCCGTGGCCCTCTTGGTTCCTCGGTCGCTCGATTCGCCGGCGGGGTGGGCGATTTACGCGCAGGTGCTTTCCAACCCCAGGTATTGGTCGAGCCTCGTCGCCACCGTCCTCCTTTCGCTCGCCGTCAGCTTCGCGGCGCTTGTCATCGGCGGCACGGCGGCGCTTTTTCTCGAACGCAACGCTTTCCCCGGACGCGATCTCCTGGTCGGTATGCTGGTCCTCCCGCTTTCCTTTCCCGGAGTCGTCGTGGGCTTCATGGTCATCATGCTGGCGGGTCGCCAGGGGATCATCGGCCTTGCCGCCAAGGCGCTATTCGGCTCGCGTCTCGTTTTTGCGTATTCCGTGGCCGGTCTCTTCGTGGGCTATCTCTACTTCTCGATCCCGCGCGTCGTGACGACGGTCATGGCGGCTGTGAGCAAGCTGGAGACGGCGCAGGAAGAGGCCGCCCGCACGCTGGGCGCCTCCAACTTCCGCAGCCTTGTGGACGTAACGCTCCCGGCGCTCGTTCCGGCGCTTGTCTCGACCGGAGCGATCTGCTTCGCAACGTCGGTCGGGGCTTTCGGAACGGCCTTTACCCTGGCGACGGAAATCAACGTGTTGCCCATCGTCATTTATACCGAATTTACCCTGTTCGCCAACTTCGCCACGGCCGCGATGCTCTCCGTGGTGCTCGGCTGCGTCACCTGGCTGATCCTTTTCCTCGCCAAGCTTTTGCTCGGCTTCCAGACTTCGGGGCGCGGGGGATGAAAAAAGGGGCTTTTTTCTGGGGGCAACTGGGTTTTACCCTCGTCTGTTCCTGCTTTCTGTTGGCGCCCGTCGTCCAAACCGCGCTGACGGCGCTGACGGTCGACGCGTTTCGGGGCTTGGGATCGGGCTTCACTCTGAGGTGGCTGCACAAGGTGCTCGCCACTTACGGCGATACGATCTTTCGCAGTTTTTACCTGGCTTTGGCGACGCTGGTCGTCTGCGTCCTCGTCGGCCTTCCTTTCGCCTACGCCCTGGTCAGAGCCGGGAAAGCGCGCTGGGCTTCGTTCATCGAAGAATCCCTCGTGCTGCCGCTCTCGGTTCCGGGAATCGCCATCGGACTCGGCATCCTCCTGACCTGGGGCGGCCTGACGTGGTTCCGCCACAGTTGGCTTTTTCTGCTGGCGGGACATTGCATTTTTTGCCTGCCCTTCATGGTGCGCTCGGTCACCGCCGTCTTGCGGGTCGTACCGCTCCCGCTGTACGAAGAAGCCGCCGCAACCCTCGGCGCGGACGCCTTCGGGCGTTTCCGGCGGATTGTGGTGCCCATCGCGGGGCCTGGCATTCTTTCCGGAGCCTTGCAAGTGTTCACTCTCTCGATCGGAGAATTCAACCTCTCCTGGATGCTCCAGACGCCTTTTACCCGTACCCTCCCGGTGGGCCTTGCGGATACCTACGCTTCGATGCGTATCGAAATCGGCTCCGCCTACACCCTGATCTTCCTGCTGCTCATCGTTCCGGTGCTGACGCTGATGCGAAAAATCCCTTCCCTCATGGCCCGGATGACGCGTCGCGCCGAGACGCCGGATACGCTCGCGGTACATACCCCTGTCGTGATGGAGTATTGCGGGCCGGCGTCCGACCTCGTGTCGATCACCCTGGAAAACTGTTCCAAGACCTTTGGGCGCGTCCGGGTTCTGCATTCCTTTTCCCTGCACATGCCCAAAGGGCGCAAAGTCGTGCTGCTGGGGCCTTCGGGCTGCGGGAAAACCACGACACTCCGGCTCATCGCGGGCCTGGAAAGCCCCGACCCCGGCGGAAAAGTCTCTCTTGGAGGAAAGGATGTCACCCGGATTCCCGTGGAAAAGCGGCGGGTCGGGATGATGTTCCAGCAGTACGCGCTGTTCCCGCACATGAGCGTGGCGGAAAACGTCGCTTACGGCCTGCGGATCCGCGGGACTCCGCGAAGCGAGACGGCGAAGACCGTGGACGACATGCTCGAAATGGTACGCATGCGGCATCTTTCGGGTCGCGGGGTCAGCGAACTTTCCGGGGGCCAGCGGCAGCGCGTCGCGCTCGCGCGGGCGCTGGCCGTCAAGCCCAGGGTCCTCCTCCTCGACGAGCCGCTCGCGTCTCTCGACGCCATTCTGCGGGTCGGCGTGCGTGAAGAACTCGATCGCTTCCTGACTTCCCTCGGAATCACGACGGTTCTCGTCACGCACGACCAGGACGAGGCGATGAGCATGGGCGATCTCATCGTCGTCATGAAGGACGGCCGCATCGAACAGATCGGCAGCCCGCAGAAAATCTACCACGAACCGGCGACCGCCTTCGTGGCGGGCTTTGTCGGCGGTTCGAACCGGCTGGAGGGGTTTCTGGACGCGGACGCGCTGCGTCTTCCCGGCGGAGCGGTCATCCCGATTGAAGACCTCTCCGTAGGAAGACCGAGAACCGGCGTCTCATCGCTCCCCGCGCGGGGCAAAGTGAGCGTGTTTTTTCGCCCCAACCAGGCGCGCGCGGCGCCTCTCGTCCCCGGCAGGATGCGCGGGAGGGTGGTCAGCGCGCATTTCCTGGGCGAAAAGACGCGACTCGTCGTGTGGATTGCCGAAGAGACTCTCATCAAGATGGAAATTCCTCCGGGCGAGACGATTCCTCCAGGCAGGGAAATCGGCGTCAAACTCTTGCCGGAATCGCTTCTGCTTTTCGGGGACGCGGGGTGATCGTTCTTCAGCTTTCGGACTTTCACGTGCGTGGCGACGATCGCCCGTCGTTCGGGGTCGTCGATACCCGCCGCTGCCTGGAAGAGGCGCTCGCGCATTTGAAAAAGACGGAAGCAAAGCCCGACGCGCTCGTACTCACCGGAGACCTTGCCGACGACGGCGACGAGAAGGCTTATCGCATTCTCCACGAATCCTTCTCGCCGCTCGGGTGGCCGATTTATGCGATTCCCGGCAATCACGACCGGCGCGACCGGATGCGTGCCATCCTGCCGGGATGGTGTCCGGCCGACCCGGACGCGGCGCCCTGCATCTGCTACACCGTCGAGGACGGTCCCGTGCGCCTCGTCATGGTCGACACGACAAATCCGGGTTCGCACGGCGGACATTGGCACCCGACGGTGATGCGCTGGCTCGATAAAACGCTGGCGAAAAGACCGCGTACACCGACCCTGCTGTTCATGCACCATCCGCCCTTCGCCACGGGGCTGCCGGTCATGGACGCATCCCTGGAAAACGCGGACGCGCTCGCCACGATCCTTCGTAAAAATCCGCCGACGCGTCTTTGCTGCGGTCATATTCATCGACCCATCCTGAGCCAATGGAGGGGAGTTTCGGTCGTGACGGCGCCCGCCGTCTCGATGCAGATGGAACTTGATCTCAGCGAAAAAGGCGGCGACGAATTCCGCCTGGAAACGCCGGGCTACCTTCTGCATCACTGGAAGCAGGGCGTTCTCAACACGCACGTCTGCCAGATCGCGACCCGGACGAGTTTCGCCGGACCGTATTCGTTCTCGGGACAGAGGACAGAAGACAGAGGACAGAAGACAGAGACAGAAGACAGAAGACTGAAGACAGATGACAGAGCGGCCTGCGGCCTTTGTAGTCAGTTGTCTGTAATCTGATGGGAGCAAGCCATGCGATATCTGAATACTGAAAACAGATCAGAAAGCCCAACATCTGTCCGTTGGGCTGCGCTACGCTTAGCCCAACCTATAAAACTGATCACAAAGCGAGCGCAGCGAGCGCTCAGTCATCTGTCCTCTGTCTTC
This sequence comes from Accumulibacter sp., assembly GCA_031266435.1. Classification (GTDB taxonomy): domain Bacteria; phylum Pseudomonadota; class Gammaproteobacteria; order Burkholderiales; family Rhodocyclaceae; genus Propionivibrio. Next base: position 22,715 of record JAISAZ010000008.1, on the reverse strand, counting down.
TGTCCTCTGAAACACCTCCCCTGCCACGCGTTGCGCGCGCGCAGGCGTTCTTCGAACATTGGGGCGAATTTGTCGAGGCGCATTCCCCAGTCAGGTGAGACGAGGACGCGCGGCGGAACTTCGCTGCCGAGGCGCTGGATTTTCATGCTCGGCGGAAGGCGTTCGACGACGTCGATGACGCTATCGAAATAACTGTTCAGGTCGAGCAGGGAGAGGTTTTCGGGGTCGGCTAAGTAGCGTTCCGCAAGGCGCGTACCGCGCATGATCTGCAACTGGTGGAATTTGAGCGCGTCGATCGGGAGCGCGGCGAGCGCTTCGGCGCCGCGCATCAGGCTTTCGTGCGTTTCGAGCGGCAGGCCGATCAGCAAATGTCCCGTCAGGAAGAGGCCGCGCTGCGCCGCGCGTGCGAAGGCATCGCGCGTGCAGGAAAAATCGTGGCCGCGCAAACACTCTTTGAGGACGGCGTCGTCGCAGGATTCGATCCCGATTTCGAGTTCGACGAAGACGCGCTTTGAAAGATCGGCCAGGTAGTCGAGCGTTTCGTCGGGGAGGCAGTCGGGGCGCGTCCCGACGACGAGTCCCGCGATGTCGGGGTGATCGATCGCGGCGCCGTAGGCCTCTCTGAGCTTTTCGAGCGCGGCGTAGGTATTGGAATAGCTCTGGAAGTACGCGAGAAAGGCTTTCGAGCGCGGGTAGCGGCGACGGGCGAATTCGACGCCGGTATCGATCTGTTCGGCGATATTGCGCTGCTCGCGCAGATAGCTCGGCGAAAAACCCTCGTTGTTGCAGAAACTGCAACCGCCGAAACCGAGCGTTCCGTCGCGGTTGGGGCAGGTGAATCCGGCGTCGACCGAGATTTTCTGGAGGCGTCCGCCGTAGTGTTTTTTCGCCCAGTCGTTGTAGGCGTTGTAGCGGCGTCCGTGGAAGGCTTCGGGGATCGCCGCGCTCATTCCGGGGTGGGGCGCGTCGCGCAGCTTAGGAAGCTGAGAAGACGGCAACGAAGCCAGGGGCGCCGAAACGGCTTATTCAAATTAAGCATAAATAAATCAAAAAATGAGATTTAGGGCGCCGAGGCTTCTACGCTATAGTGGTCGGGAAGCGTGCCGTGAGCGCACCATTCTGACACATTTGGAAGGAGATACGAATGTCGCAAACCTGCCGGGGAGTCTGGAAAGTTTTTGTCGTTTTGGCGTCCATGCTGGTCGCCGCGCCGGTTTGGGCGGCTCCCGGTCTGCTGAACGTTTCGTACGACGTTGCGCGCGACCTGTACAAGGACTTCAACCCTCAATTCGAAAAGCATTGGAAAGAGAAGACGGGGGAAACGGTCGAAGTCAGGCAGTCGCACGGCGGGTCGAGCAAACAGGTGCGCTCGGTCGCCGACGGGCTCGAAGCCGATGTCGTGACGATGAATCAGGCGTCCGACGTCAACTTCCTCGCCGAAAAGGGACTCGTCGCGCCCGATTACGCGAAGAAGTTCCCCGACAACGCGTCGCCCTATACGTCGACGATGGTTTTCATCGTCAGGAAGGGCAACCCGAAAGCCTTGAAAGACTGGAACGACCTCGTCCAGACCGGCGTACAGATCATTTTGCCGCACCCGAAAAATACGGGGAACGGGCGTTATTCCTACCTCGCGGCGTGGATCTACGCGCTCAAGCAACCCGGCGGGAACGATCGGACGGCGCAGGACTTCGTCGGGAAACTCCTGAAAAACACCCCGCTTTTCGCCGCGGGCGGACGCGACGCGACGACGAGCTTCATGCAGCGAAAACAAGGCGACGTTCTGATCTCGTTTGAAAGCGAAGCCGAGTTGATCGCCAAAGAGTTCGGCAAAGGCGAATTCGACATCGTCTATCCGTCGCTTTCGATCCAGGCGGAATTTCCCGTCGCGATCGTCGAGAAGGTCGTCGACAAAAAGGGGACGCGCAAGCTCGCCGAAGCCTATCTCAACTATCTGTGGTCGCCCGAAGGTCAGGAAGTCATGGCGCAAAACTACCTGCGTCCGCGCAATCCCGACATTCTCAAGAAATACGGGGCGCAGTTCCCACCGATCAAGACCTATAGCGTCGACGAGGTCTTCGGCGGGTGGAGCAAAGCCACGCCGGCGCATTTCGGGGACGGCGGGAGTTTCGACAGGATTTATCAGATCAAGTGATCGGTGTCAGGGATCAGAGGACAGAAGACAGAGGACAGAACGGCCTTCGGCCTCTGTGGTCAGTTGTCTGTAATCCGAGGGAGGCAGTCACGCGACAACTGACGACTGAACACAGATCACAAAGCGAGCGTTGCGAGCGCTCTGTCTTCTATCTTCTGTCTTCTGTCCTCTGATGCGTGCCGCGCATCTCCGGTTCGGCAATTTTTTCGGGATTTACAAAATTTTCAGAACTCAAAAACTCCGTCCGACGACGCGAAGCGTACTTCCCGGCTTCGGTCTTTCGCTCGGATTGACGCTGACCTACTTGTCGATCCTGATCCTGCTGCCGCTTTCCGGCCTTCTTTTTCGGTCGGCTTCGCTCGGCGTCGGCCAATTCTGGCGGATTGCGACGAGCGCGCAGGCGATCGCGTCGTACCGCGTGACTTTCGGCGCGTCCTTCCTCGCGGCGCTGATCAACGCTTTTTTCGGTCTGATCGTCGCGTGGATACTCGTGCGCACTCCTTTTCCGGGGAAACGCTTCGTCGACGTCCTCGTCGATCTGCCTTTCGCGCTGCCGACGGCGGTCGCCGGGATCACGCTCGCGACGCTCACCGCGAACACCGGCTGGATCGGTCGCCCGCTCGAAAACGTCTTCGGAATCCGCGTGGCCTTCACCCCGGTCGGGATCGTCGTCGCGCTGACCTTCATCAGCCTGCCCTTCGTCGTGCGAACCCTGCAGCCCGTCATCGAAGACATCGAACCCGAAATCGAAGAAGCGGCGGCGTCGCTCGGCGCCTCACGCCTCCAGACCTTCACACGTGTGCTGTTTCCGGGCCTTCTCCCGGCCTTGCTGACGGGCTTCACGCTCTCGTTTTCGCGCGCGATCGGCGAATACGGCTCGGTCATTTTCATCGCCGGAAACCTCCCGATGGTTTCCGAAATCACGCCGCTCCTGATCCTCTCCAAGCTCGAACAATACGATATTCCGGGCGCGACGGCGCTCGCGCTCGTCATGCTGGCGATCTCGTTCGCGCTCTTGCTCTGCGTCAATACGCTGCAATGGTGGGCTGCCGACCGGCACGGCGGTACCGGAGAGGCGGACGCATGAGCGAAGCGATAGAAAAAGCGAACGCCGAACCGCGCTGGTTGCGCGCGCTCCTCCTCTTTCTTGGTCTCGGCTTTCTGTTTCTTTTCCTGTTGCTCCCGCTCGTCGCCGTATTCGTCGAAGCGTTTCGGAGCGGATGGAACGCCTACGCCGACGCCCTGAGCGACAGGGAAACGCTCCACGCGATCAAGCTGACGGTCGTCATCGCTTTTGTCGTCCTGCCCGTCAACATCGTCCTCGGCGTCGCCGCGTCGTGGGCGATCGCCAAGTTCGATTTTCGCGGCAAAGGGCTGCTCGTCACGCTGATCGACCTCCCCTTCGCCGTCTCGCCCGTCGTCGTCGGCCTGGTTTTCCTCTTGATCTTCGGTATGCAGGGCCTCTTGGGCCCCTGGCTCGAAGCGCGCGGGATCAGGATCGTTTTTGCCTTGCCGGGAATGATCCTCGTGACCCTCTTCATCACCTTCCCCTTCATCGCGCGCGAACTCATACCGCTGATGCTCTCGCAGGGCGCCGACGACGAGGAAGCCGCGATCTCGCTCGGCGCCTCCGGCGTCCAGATGTTTTTCCGCGTGACGCTGCCGAAAATCCGCTGGGGGCTTCTCTACGGCGTGATCCTCGCCAACGCGCGCGCGATGGGCGAATTCGGCGCGGTCTCGGTCGTCTCCGGCCACATTCGCGGCGAGACCAATACGCTGCCGCTCCACGTCGAGATACTCTACAACGAATACAACGCGGTCGCCGCCTTCGCTTCGGCGTCGATCCTGGCGCTGCTCGCGCTCGTGACGCTGGCGGCCAAAATGCTTGTCGAATGGCGGATGCGGCGCGAAAATGAGGCCCTGGACGCCGGATTTTTGCCCGAAAGGGGAGTTGCGCTCCCGAATCGCCCATGAGCATGTCGATTTCGCCTTGGCACCCGCCGGCGCCGCGCGCGCATTTTGGATAAACATTCATGATAGAAATCAGCAATGTAGGAAAACGCTTCGGAAATTTCACGGCGCTCGACGGCATCGACCTGAAGATACCGACCGGTGAACTCGTCGCGCTCCTGGGGCCTTCGGGTTGCGGAAAAACGACGCTGTTGCGCATCATCGCCGGGATGGAAACGCCCGACGCCGGCAATATCCGCTTCGCGGGCGCGGACGCGACGCGCTTGCACGCCCGCGAGCGCCGGGTCGGCTTCGTCTTCCAGCATTACGCGCTCTTTCGCCACATGTCGGTCTTCGAAAACGTCGCCTTCGGCCTGCGCGTCAAGCCGCGCAAGGAGCGTCCGAGCGACGCGGAAATCCGCCGTCGCGTTTTCGACCTCCTGAAACTCATACAGCTCGAATGGCTCGCGGACCGCTACCCGTCGCAGCTCTCGGGCGGTCAGCGCCAGCGGATCGCGCTCGCGCGCGCGCTCGCCGTCGAACCCAAAGTCCTTCTGCTCGACGAACCCTTCGGCGCGCTCGACACCAAGGTACGCAAGGAATTACGCCGCTGGCTGCGCCGCCTGCACGACGAAGTCCATATCTCCAGCGTTTTCGTCACGCACGACCAGGAAGAAGCGCTCGAAGTCGCCGACCGCGTCGTCGTCATGAACCGTGGGCGCATCGAGCAGATCGGAACGCCCGACGAAGTGTATTCCAACCCCGCGTCGCCCTTCGTCTACCAGTTTCTCGGCAACGTGAACGTCTTCCGCGACCGCGTTCAAGGGCGCTGGGCAAGCGTCGGCAACGAGGCGCTCGACGGGACGACAGACGGCGCGGAAAACGCGGAGACGAACCCCGTCGCCTTCGTTCGGCCGCACGACATCGAAATCGAAGCGTCCGCCGTCGAAGGCGCGTTCGAATCGACCGTCAAAGACGTTCACACGATCGGGCCGATCGTCCGCGTCGAGCTTTTGCACGAAACCGAACTCATCGAAGCGGAACTCACGCGCGAACGCGCCCACGCGCTCTCGCTTACCCGTGGCCAAACCGTCTGGTTCAAACCGCGCCAGATCAAGATTTTCAACGTCCCCGGCAACGCGCTCGAAGAGGGCGGGTCGGGGATATGATTTCGTAATAAGAAATCATGAACATCGACCCTTTGATCGCCGAACTGAAGAAAGCGCATGCCTTGGCGAGCCAATTCACGGGCGGATATTCGGCGCGCTTCATGAGCGCCGAAGAGTTCGCGCACGCACTCGCTCAGACGATCGCCGAGCTTGAGGCGGGAAATACGGCGGCTCTGAAGAAGCTGAATTTATGGTTTCTGCCCACAAGCGACTGGGACGACTTCGTAAAATTAGAAGGCATGGAACTTGGGCAAAGAATTTCAGACATGCTTCGGGCGCAAACATGACATCCTGGAAGTCGCGCCGCCTGATACGGCTTGCCATGGGCGGCTTGTGTTCGGGAAGAGGGCAACATCGTCTCTCCACTCGAAAATACTTGGGAAGCGTGTCAATGAGTGGGCTTTTGCTCGATACCCCATGTCCATCCAAACAATCTTGTCCGCATGAATCAGCGGCACCGCCAGCCTTAAAAGAACCATGAGCAATACCGATAGGAACGGCAGAAAAATCAACCACCACTTATGACTCAATACCCGGTATCTACAGATCGAATAGACGATGAGCGCGGCGGCAAAGCAAGGAATAAAATGTGACGCCCACCACGGCAGGACGCAAAATTTGCCATCAATAATATTGCTGGCGCAGAAGCCGGATAAAAGCGCCACTCCGTGATTTTGATGAAAATCGACCAAGAGCAGTAGCTGTACGACGAGTAGCGCACAGGCAAACAGAAAGCTCAGAGAGCGAGAGAGACTCAAAGCGATCCTATAAAACATCTTTTCTCTTCTTCCGCTCGATCAACGAATCCAGAATGCTCGTCAAGACTTCGAAAAAAATGACGTCGGCGGCCGCAAAGGGGATGCAAAAATAATATGCAATCTCCCAGAAAGGGTCCAGATACCCGATATTGATAACATCCGCCGCGAGGAGAAGAAAAGGCCCAAGGACGACAGCGAGAAATGCCCTCAATACGGCGTTTTTAAGCCCAAGCAGAAACAAGCCGCCCCATACGGCGAGACACCCCGGCGCAACCAAACTCAGACGTATTACGATGTCCATATTCGATTTCAGGGAGGTTTATCGGTTAAATATCCTTGGAAAGGTGCGGGCTAATCTCTCAGAGATGCGAAAGGCTGGGGTTTCACGCGGGAATGGGCACTCGTTGCCCACAATCCAGGGAAATCAAGACCGTCGGTTTGCCGACCCGGTGCCAAATTGCAAAGACCATGATAAAGGATAGTCCATCAGAAAGATAGAAGAAAAATTTCAGGGGCGCGCTTCCTCGCGCATGCAAAATCAGCGCATAGCTTGGGGTGAGCGCAGCGATGCCCAACGATTCCGCAGGCGCATGAATGATGTGGGTACGGCGGGATGGTATTCTGGCTGGGTTTTCGTCACTTCGCCGGCGTTGCCGCCGGTAAGCGCTTTTTCACGCCGCCCCGGAAACGTTGGGCTTCACATTCGTTCAGCCCAACCTATACCGGTAGTGGGCACGGCGCGCCGTGCCCCTACACCTCTGATTACAGATGCCTGATTACAAAGACCGCGAAGCGGTCGTTCTGTCCTCTGTCTCCTGTCTCCTGTCTTCTGTCTCCTGGAGTCACCCGACCGAAAAGGCGTCGCGGATCCATTCGATCGAATTTTCGTCGAGCGCGTCGAGGACGATGCAGTCGAAGCGGCAGGCGGCGCGGGTCTTTTGTTTCGCGGCGAGGTAGTGTTGCGCGGCGCGGATGACTTTTCTCTGCTTCGCGCGCGTGATGCTCGCGGCTGCGCCGCCGAAAGCACCGTTTTGCCGGAAGCGGACTTCGACGAATACGAGGACCGCGCCATCTTTGCAGACGAGGTCGATTTCCCCGGCTTTGCAGCGATAATTTCGGTCGAGGACGACGAGCGCGCGCTTTTCGAGGAAGCGCGCGGCGAGCTGTTCGGCGTGCCGACCGGCCTCGCTCGTGTTATCGTTGGCCATATTTCAACGGGCAGGCATTAAAGGAGGGGGACGAAGGGATGACGGAAGAATTCCCCGTATTATACGTCGTCGCGACGCCGATCGGGAATCTGGGCGACGTCACGCAACGCGCGGTCGAGGTGCTTTCTAGCGTCAAGTGGATCGCCGCCGAGGATACGCGGCACAGCGCGCCGTTTCTGAAGCGCATCGGCGCGTCGGCGCGTGTTTTTTCCCTGCACGCGCACAACGAGGAGGGCGCAGCGTCGCGCGTCCTCGAATGTCTTGAGAAGGGCGAGTCGGTCGCGCTCGTTTCCGACGCCGGGACGCCGGCGATTTCCGACCCCGGTTCGCGGCTCGTTGCGCGCGTACGCGCCGCCGGATTCCGGGTCGTCCCGCTGCCGGGGGCGTGCGCGGCGATTGCCGCGTTTTCGGCGGCGGGTTTTGCCGACGCGCGTTTTCTTTTTTACGGTTTTTTGCCGCCAAAGGCGAAAGCGCGCGAGGAGGCTTTGCGGAGCGTGTCGAAGATTCGCTGTCCGCTCGTTTTTTATGAGGCGCCGCACCGGATTCTCGACGCGGTCGAGGCGATGGCCGCGGTTTTTGGGGAAGAGCGCCCGCTCGTCCTTGCGCGCGAACTGACCAAGGTTTTCGAGACGATCCACGCGTGCCCGCTCGGCGAGGCGTCGGCGTGGTTGCGCGCCGACGAAAATCGGCGACGGGGAGAATTCGTCGTCTTGCTCGGCGGCGCGGAGATGCGCGTCGACCTGGACGAAAGTGAGCGCGTACTGCGCCTCCTGCTCGACGACGGTCTACCCGTCCGGCAGGCCGTGAAGCTCGCGCACGCAATCAGCGGCGCGGGGAAGAAAGCGCTTTACGAACGGGCGCTGGTATTCAGGGATCAGGAATCAGGTATCTGATCTGATCCCTGACTTCAGCCCTCATTGAACTCTTCGAGCCGCTCGACGAGGCCGGTTTTTTCGTCGCCGCGCACCCACGCGAAGATGACGGGGAGGACGAGCAGGGTGAACAGCGTCGTCGTGACCATTCCGCCGACGATCACGAGCGCGAGCGGGCGCTGCGCTTGGGAACCGATCGCGTGCGTCAGCGCGGCGGGAAGGAGGCCGAAGCTCGCAAGCAGCGCGGTCATCAGCACGGGGCGAAGGCAGAGCGACGAGCCTTCGATGACGGCTTCGTGGAAGCTCGACGTCGTCTCGTCGAGTATTTTCGTGATGTACGAGATGAGGATGACGCTGTCCTGAATCGCGATGCCGAAGAGCGAGAGGAAGCCGATCCCGGCGGAGATGCTGAGTTCCTCGCCCGAAATGAAGAGCGTGGCGATCCCGCCGATCGCGGCGAAGGGGACATTGAGCAGGACGAGTCCCGCGTCGCGCCCGTTGCCGAAGGTCGAGTAGAGGAGCAGGAAGATTACAAGGAGAGTGATCGGGATGATGACAGCAAGTTTTTTCTGCGCTTCCTTCATCTGGTTGAACTGCCCGTCCCACGTCATGCGGTAGCCACGGGGGATTTCGACGCTTTTCCAGACTTTGCCTTGCGCCTCGGCGACGGCGGAGCCCAGGTCACGCCCGCGCACGCTGAACTTGATCGCGATGTAGCGCCGCGCGCGTTCGCGGTAGATGAAGAAGGGGCCGTCGGTCACTTCGACCGACGCGACCATCGACAGCGGGATGCGTTGCCCGCTCGGCGTATCGAGCAGGAGGTTGCGGATGCGTTCGACGTTTTCGCGGTGCGTTTCGGTATAACGGACGGTCAGGTCGAAGACGCGTTCGCCTTCGAGGACCGACGTCGCCGCGTTGCCGCCGAGGCCGTGCTGGACGAGGTTGTCGATGTCGGCGACGTTGACGCCGAAGCGCGACGCCTTCGCGCGATCGATCGAGATGTTCAAGGTCGGCTGGCCGAGTTCGCGGAAGATGCCGACTTCTGCGACGCCCTGGACGCTTTTCAGGATTTCCTGGAGTTCGATCGCCTTCTCGTTGAGCACTTCGAGGTCGTCGCCGAAGAGTTTGAGCGAATTTTCACCCTTCACGCCGGAGAGCGCTTCGTTGACGTTGTCCTGAATGTACTGCGAAAAGCTGTAGTTGATTCCGGGGATGCGCTTCAATTCCCTTTCGACGCGCTCGACGATGAGCGGCCGCGTCGACCCGGCGGGCCATTGGTCGGGGTGTCTGAAGTAGGTGGCGAATTCGAGGTTGAATACGCCCGTCGCATCGGTTCCGTCGTCGGGACGCCCGATCTGCGTGGCGACGGTATTGACTTCGGGCTGCTGGTAGAGATAGGTGCGTATTTTTTTCGCAACCTGCGACGAATACGAGAGGTCGACCGTGTTCGGGAGCGTGATCCGTATCCAGAGGTTGTTTTCTTCGAGCGCGGGCAAAAAGCTCGTACCGAGGTTCGCGCCGACCAGGAGCGAAAAGCAGAAAATGAGGATCGACGCGGAAAGGACGCTTTTCGGGCGCGCCATCAGCCACGTGAGCGTCGGACGGTAAGCCTTGAGCATCCAATTGACGAATCCGGGGAAGTGCGCTTTCGAGCCGTCCTTGAAAAAAACGTAGGACGCCGAGGGGATGACCGTCAGCGAGAGGATGATCGACGCCATGAGCGCGATCCCCATCGTATAGGCCATCGGTCGGAAGATCTTGCCTTCGACGCCGCCCATGATGAAGAGCGGCGAGTACGCGACGATGACGATCAGCGTCGAGAAAATCATCGCGCGCTGGATTTCCTCGGTTGCGATGACGACCGAACTCCACGCGCCCTCTTCGGAGTGCTCTTCGATTCGTCGCATGATGTTCTCGATGACGATGACCGCCGCGTTCACGATCAGCCCGAAGTCGATTGCGCCGAGCGAAATGAGGTTCGCGGGAACACCGAGGCCGTTCATCCCGATGAACGACGCGCAGAGCGCGAGCGGGATGACCGCCGCGACGGTGATCGCCGCGCGGAAACTCCCCAAAAAGGCGTAGAGGACGACGAGGACGAGCGAAATCCCGAAGAAGAGCGAGTGCTTGACCGTGTTCGTCGTGAGGTCCAGCAGACTCTGGCGGTCGTAGAAGGGGATGATCTTTAAGCCTTCGGGCAGGAGGCCGCGCGTATTTATTTCCTGAATCCGCGCGCGGACGCGGTTGAGCATTTCGGTCGCGTTCCCGCCCCGGCGCATGAGGACGATGCCTTCGACGACTTCGTCCATGTCGTTGAACTGCACTTGCCCCAAGCGCGGCGCGAACCCGACGCCGACCTCGGCGACCTCGCCAACGTGGATCGGGATTCCCTGGTTTTCGGCGACGACGATGTCGCGGATGTCGTCCTCGGACTGGATCAGCCCGACACCACGCACGACGAAACGCTGCTCGCCGTTGTTCAGCACGTCGCCGCCGACATTCGCGTTCGCGTTCGAGAGCGCCATGACCAGTTGTTCGAGCGCAACGCCGTAGGACTGGAGTTTGCCCGGAATCGGGCGGACCTGGTATTGCTTGACGAGACCGCCGAAGCCCGTGACTTCGGCGACGCCGGGGACGACTTTCAGGAGCTTGTAGATGTCCCAGTCCTGATAGGTTTTCAGCGTGATCAGGTCGTGCCGGTCGCTTTCGAGACGGAAGCGCAAAACCTCGCCGAGCGCGTCGGCGTCGGGACTGAGGCGCGGCTGGACGCTCGCCGGAAGGCTCGCGTTCGTCAAATAGAGCTGGACGTTCTGTCGCGCCTTGAACGGGTCGGACCCCTCGCGGAACTGGAGCGTCACGACCGAGAGACCGAAAAGCGAGACCGAGCGGAACGAGCGGATGTCGGGGACGCCCGCGAGCGCGATTTCAATCGGGATCGTCAGTTGGCGTTCGATTTCGAGCGTACTGTTCCCCGGCCACTGCGTGATGACCTGGATGTTGAGCGGCGAGATGTTCGGGTAGGGTTCGATCGGAAGCTGTTTGAAGGACCAGAATCCCAGCGCCGAGAGGAGCGCGCACGACAGGAATATGATGACACGCGCTTTGAGGACGTGGTTGATCGGGGAGGAAGAAGGGATCGCCATGATGGAAAGTCAATGAACGGTCAAAAAGTCGGAGAAGCTTGTCATCACCTGCCCTTCAATGAGAAAAATCAGTGGTCAAAGCGGTTTTAGGGTTCAACCTCGAATGATCGCCTCGTTGATCAGCGTCGCGCCTTCGACGACGATGCGCTCACCGCCCGAAAGACCGGTCGTCGCGACGAGGCGCCCGTCTCCGAGCGTGTTGATCGTCACCGGGACGCGGCGGAAATGGTTCGGCTCGATCTCGACGAAAACAAAGGAATCCTGGCGGATCGAGACGATCGCGCCCTTTTTGATGACGACAGCCTTCTTTACCCCCGTGACGAGCGCTCCCGAAGCGAAGAGTTCGGGGCGAAGCTCGTTGGCGGCGTTGTCGACGGTACAGCGAACGGGCAGGACGTGCGTGACGGGGTCGACCGTCGTCCCGATGTAATTGACCGTGCCCTGGAAGAGCCTGTCGGGGAGCGCGGGGACTTTGAGTTGGAGCGTCTGTCCGAGTTTTACCCGCGCGTAATCCTTTTCGTAAAAATTGCCGACGAACCAGATTTTCGACGTGTCGGCGATCGTCATGAAGTCGTCGCCGATTCCGAGGAAGGCGCCGGGGTCCATATTGCGCTTGACGATCGTCCCGGCGATCGGCGCGCGGAGCCGCAAGTGCGTGACGACGCGCCCGGTTTTCCCGACCTGCGCGATGTCGGCGTCTGACGCGCCGAGAACCTTCATCCGGCTGACGACCGACTGCTCGGTGAACTTCGCTTCTTCGACGAGGTCTTTTTGCGCCGTGGCGTTCAGCGCGCGGACGGCGTTTCGCGCGAGCAGGTATTCGTTCTGCGCTGAAATCCAGTCGGGGCTGAAGAGTTCGGCGACGGACTGACCGAGCGCGACCTTGGTCCCTTCAAAAGCGAGGATGCGGTCGAGACGCCCCGCGACGCGCGACGAAACGAGGTGGACGCGCTCGGCGTCGGCGGCGAGTTTCCCCGAAATGAGCACCGTGTCGGGAACGTCGGTCAATTCGACGCGTTCGACCTTGACGAATTCGGGGTTGAAGCCGCCTTCGGGCGCACGGATCGAATCCCTGACCGCGACGACTTCCCTTTCTTTTTCGGGCGGTTCTTCTTCGACGATTTGGCTGCGCTCGCGATGCCCGATGAACCAGCCGATGCCCACTCCGGCAAAAAGAAGGATGACCGGCAAAAACTTTTTCAACTTTTCCATAAGCTGCTTTCTTGAGAGCCGGCTAGACGCCGCTTTTCATTCGATCGTCGTTCCTACGATGGATTCGATGCCGCTCCAGGCGTGCGCGGCGGACGCTTCGGCCTGGAGGAGCGAAAGCTCGGTCGAACGCAAATTCGTCTGCGCGAGAAGAAGCTCGGTAAAGCCCCTGCCGCCGTTGTTCGTCGAATAGTTTTGCCGCGCGAGCCGCCACGCGACCTGCGCCTGTTCGAGTTGCCTCGCCCGGAGGAAGCGGATTTGCTCGCGGGCCTGAAGGAGCAGGTTGTGGTGCGTCGCAAGGTCGAGGAGGAGCTGCTGGCGGACGACTTGTTCGTTGGCGCGCGACGCGATCAGCGAAGCGCGCGCCTGGTCGACGCTCGCCCTTTCCTTCGTGAAGCCCCATGTCGGGAGGATGATGTCGAGTTCCATCCCGTATTCGTTCCCGCCGAACCCCCACGGCGGGTTGTCGCTCGTCTTCGTCACGACGATTTCAAAATTCGGCAAATAGGATTTCTTGGCGTATTCGACGCCTTTTTCGGCGGCGCTGATTTCGAGCGCCGAACCGCGAATTTTCGGGCTGTTCTGCAAGGCGAGGTCGACGAGTTGATCCTTTGTCGGAATCTTCTCGCGCAGCGCGGGGATTTGACCGCGCACTTCGAGCGGCGTTCCGGCGTCGCGCCCGACGATGCGGTTCAGCGCCTGGACGGCGTTGTCGATCCGGCGGCGAAGCGAAAACAACTCGTTCTCCGCGCCGCTCTGCGCGACCTGCGCGTTCAGGTAGTCGACGTAGGCAGCCGCGTTGCTCGCGTACTGGATTTTTGAAATCTGCTTGATCTGTTCGAGCCGCGCGAGGTTATCCTGGCTGATGAGCGCTTCGCGCTGGAGCGAGAGCAGAAGCCAGAAATTGGTCTTGAGTTCGGCGAGAAGTTCCTGCTTCAGCGCTTCGGCCTCGGTCCCGATGATGTCGGCGCGATCCTGCGCGATGTCGGCGGCGAGGCGCTTCTTGCCCGGAAAGGAAAGGGGTTGCGTCAGCGTGTAGGAAAAGCCGCGCGACGAACCGAAACGCGCCGGGTTGTTGCGCATCGGGTTCTGGATGAAACCGATTTCGGGGTTGTCGAAAGCCAGCATTTGGGGGACGACCGCCTCGGCGGCTTTTTGTTCCTGGCGAACGCGGTGGATGTGCGGGTTGTCGGCGTCGAGCAGCGCCGAGAGTTCCGCGAGGGTATAGGTTTGCGCCGCTGCGTGAAGCGGCGACGAGAACGCGAGGAGCAAGGACGCGTACACAAGAACACGGGCCAGCGCGAAAGCGCCTTGAAGTGCGGTCACTGGTGAAGTCCCGGTAAAAAACCAAGCTATTATATCGACCGACTCTTCCACTTACCTGACAGCAATCTTCCATTTTCCTGACAATTCGTGACGCCGGTTTTCGGGGTTTCACGACTCCCCGCGCTTTTGCACGGCTTCGTACGATTCCGTACGATTCCGCGGGATTCCGTGTGATTTCGCCGAAAAACTTTCATTGGCGCGGCGAATATCGGAAAATGACCGAAAAGACAAATTTGCACGAACCCGCGCAATGCGACCCATGAATATCCTCTTGGCGGAAGACGACGCACTGCTTGCCGACGGACTCGCGCGCGCCCTGCGCCAGTCGCGCTACGGCGTCGACTGGGCGCGCGACGGCGCCGAGGCCGATATGCGTCTCGCGCAGCGGAACTACGACCTCGCGATTCTCGATTTGAGCCTGCCGGGTCTCGACGGTAGCGACGTTCTGCAACGCCTCCGCGAACGCGGGCAGCGGATTCCGGCGCTGATCATCACGGCGCGCGAAGCGATCGGCGAGCGCGTCCGTCTGCTCGACCTCGGCGCGGACGATTACCTCGTCAAGCCGGTCTCGATCGACGAACTCGAAGCGCGAATCCGCGCCTTGATTCGCCGGGGGTCCAGCGACGGCGCCCCGATCGTGACGCTCGGCCACCTGCGGCTCGACCGGAACGGAAAGCGCGCGTGGGTCCATTCGGATTCCCTCGACCTGACGGCAAAGGAGTGGGAAGTGCTCGAATACCTTGCCCTGCGCGCCAACAAGATCGTCAGCAAGGAAAAAATCATGGATTCCCTCTGCGACGAAGACCACGCGATCACGCCGAACGCGGTCGAAAAATACATCTCACGCCTGCGTACCAAGATCGCCCCGTCGGGCACGACGATCCGAACGGTCCGCGGCCTGGGCTATTACCTCGATGCACCGGTTCAGTGACAGAGGACAGAAGACTGAGGACAGAAGACAGAACGGCCTTCGGCCTTTGTAGTCAGGTGTCTGTAATCAGAGGTGTAGGGGCACGGCGCGCCGTGCCCTATTGGCGGTATAGGTTGGGCTGAACGAAGTGAAGCCCAACGATTCCGTATGCGTTGGAATGGTGGAGAAGACTGAGGACAGAGGACGGAGGACAGAAGACAGATCGCTCGCTGACGCTCGCTTTGTGATCTGTTTTCAGTTGTCTGTTGTCGCATGACTTCCTCCCTCTGATTACTGAAACCTGATTACAAAGGCCGAAGGCCGCTCTGTCATCTGTCCTCTGTCTTCTGTCTTCTGAAAGGAATACCGAATGAACCCCCGGAACAGTCTGCGCAAGAAATTATTGCAGATGCTTTTATCGACGATGCTGCTCGTGATGATCGTCAGCGCCTTCGTCGGGTATTCGATTGCGTTTCGGAACGCCACGCTCGCGTACGACCAGACGCTTTTCGACACGGCGCTCGCCGTCTTGAGGCAGGTTCAGGTCACGGACGGGAAGCCGTCGCTGAACCTCCTGAGCGAAGCCGAACAGGTGCTGCTGACGGACAATTTCGACCGCGTCTACTTCCGTGTCCTCGACGCTGCGGGCGGCGAGATCGGCGGAAACCGGCTCATCCCGCTGCCCGAAGGCGATATTCCGAAAAACAAGGGCTATTTTTACGACGCCGAAGTCGAAGGCGAAGCGATCCGCGTCGCCGCCTTCCTGACCGAAAAGGCACGGAGGCCGCTCACGATCCTCGCCGCCGAAACGCGGATCAAGCGCGACAACCTCGTCCGCGAAATCCTGATCGGTATGCTCCTCCCCGAACTCATCCTCATCGGCGTCACGCCGATCCTGATCTGGTTCGGCATTCGCGCCGGCTTGAAGCCGCTCGAAGACCTGCGCGAGCAGTTGGCGAACCGTTCGCAAAACGACTTGCGGTCGATCGAAGCCAAGGAAATGGCTTACGAAATCCAGCCGGTCATCCGGCAGATCAACGACCTGTTTGAACAGGTCGAAGCCTCGCAGGAGGCGCAACGAAGCTTCGT
The DNA here is from genome assembly GCA_031266435.1 of Accumulibacter sp. Taxonomy (GTDB): domain Bacteria; phylum Pseudomonadota; class Gammaproteobacteria; order Burkholderiales; family Rhodocyclaceae; genus Propionivibrio. The sequence goes on along the minus strand of JAISAZ010000008.1, from coordinate 6,926 downwards.
TTCAAACGCCGCGCACCAGTTGAGGACGCCGATCGCCGCGCTTCGCGCACAGTTCGAAGCGATCCTGAGAGAACCGGCGAGCGCGCAATACGCGCAGCTTTCGCGGATGCTCCCCGCGCTCGAACGGCTCACGCGCCTGATCCATCAGTTGCTCTCGCTCGCGCGCGCCGAGCCGACCGACGAGAGCGCGCGGCAAAGCGTCGACCTCTCGGAAATCGTCCGCGATCTTGCGGAAGACATGCTCGCGCAAGCGATTGCGAAGGGGATAGACCTGGGCTTCGACCTCGAAACAGCCAGGGTCAAGGGGACGGCGCTACTGCTCCGGGAAGCCGTCGGCAACCTGATCGACAACGCGCTCCGCTATACGCCCAGGGACGGCTGCGTCACCGTGAGTTGCCGCGCCGACGGCGCGGCGTCGGGCGGCGTCGTTCTGCGCGTCGAGGACAGCGGTCCGGGGATTCCCGAAGAACTCCGCGAGAAGGTCTTCGACCGCTTTTACCGTCTGCCGGGAAGTTCGAGCGACGGGAGCGGGCTGGGGCTCGCCGTCGCGCAGCAGATCGCGCGCCAGCATGATGCCAGCATTGTCGTCGGACACTCCGCCGAACTCGGCGGCGCGTCGGTCAGCCTGGAATTCAGAGGACAGAGTGCATAGGTTGGGGTGAGCGAAGCGATGCCCAACGTTCCGCAAGCGCATATCAGGAGACAGATGTCAGCGGTATAGGTTGGGCTGGGGAACGAGAGCCACAACGATTCCGCACGTGTATGAATGACGGAATCAGGAATCAGAAGAAAACCGATCGGTGTTTCAACGATCTTTCTCCGGCGGCAACGCCGCCGGTAACTGATCTGTCTCCTGACATCTGTCTCCTGTCCCCTGAAATCAAAACCCCGCCGTGGATTCAAATTGCATGAATTCTCCGCTTTCGGGATGCGCGAACGCGAGGGTGGCGGCGTGCAGCAGGAGGCGTTCGGCCTTCGCCCTGACGGCGTCGTCCGCGTAGAGCGGGTCGCCGAGGATCGCGTGACCGATCGCCTGCATATGAACGCGGAGCTGGTGCGTGCGCCCCGTGACCGGCGTCAGTTCGACGCGCGAGGCGTCGTTTTCCGCGTCGTACTCGACGGCGCGGTAGCGCGTGAGCGAAGGCTTCCCCGCGTCGAAATCGACTCTGTGCAAGGGGCGATTCGGCCAGTCGACGGCGATCGGCAGGTCGATGGCGCCGGATTCTGGGGCAAGACGCCCGGAAACGACGGCGACATAGCGCTTCTCGGTCTGCCGTTCCTGAAAAAGGATACTCAGCGCGCGGTGGATTTTTTTCCCGCGCGCGATGACGAGCAGGCCGGACGTGTCGAAATCGAGCCGGTGGACGATCAGCGCGTCGGGGTAGCGCGCCTGGACGCGCCGGATCAGGGCGTCCTGCTTGTCCGGCCCACGACCCGGAACGGAAAGCAGGCGCGCGGGCTTCTCGACGACGAGCAGCGCCGCGTCGGCGTAGACGAGCTTGAAGTCTTCTTCCCGCTTCGTTTCCGGGGGGTGTGTGGAAAAGTTCATCGGCAGCACGAAATAATCCCGGAACGGCGACAAGACACGCTCGGGTTGAGCGATAATACAGGGTTTATCAATCTTATCAATCTTATCGATCCGTGCGTCGATCGGGGGGCATCGACCGACCCGAACGTATCCGGGCAGGGAATCCGTAATTATGGAAGACGTTTATGCGCGTTGATGATTTTCGTTGGATGCTCGGCAAGCGGGAACTTGTCCCGATCATGGTCGGCGGCATGGGCGTCGATATTTCGACGTCATCCTTGGCGCTCGAAGTGGCGCGCTTGGGCGGGGTCGGGCATATTTCCGACGCGATGATCCATACCGTATGCGACCGTCGTTACGACACGTCCTACGTCAAGGAAAAACTCAAGAAATACAAGGACAACGCCGACAACCGGGATAAATCCCCAGTCAAGTTCGACCTCGGCAAAATCGCCGAAGCGACGCGTCTGCACATCGGCAGGGCGATGGACGCCAAGAAGGGACCGGGTCTCGTCTTCGTCAACTGCATGGAAAAACTGACGATGAACGCGCCCAAAGAGACGCTCGCCGTGCGTTTGAAAAGCGCGCTCGACGCCGGAATCGAAGGGATCACCCTCGCGGCGGGGCTCCACCTCGCTTCGTTTTCGCTGATCGAGGATCACCCGCGTTTCCGCGACGCCTTCCTCGGCATCATCGTTTCGTCGTTGCGCGCGCTCCAGCTTTTCATCCGCAAGACCGCGCGCAACCGCCGCCTGCCCGACTACGTCGTCGTCGAAGGTCCCTTGGCGGGCGGGCACCTGGGCTTCGGCATGGATTGGGCGAAGTACGACTTGGCGACGATCGTCGCCGAAATAAAAGCCTGGCTCTCCGCCGAAAAGCTCGACATCCCGCTGATCCCGGCGGGCGGAATCTTTACGGGCGGCGACGCCGCGGCTTTTCTCGAAAACGGCGCGCGCGCGGTACAGGTTGCGACGCGCTTCACCGTCGTCGAAGAAGCCGGTCTGCCGGACGACGTCAAGCAAAAATACTTCAAGGCATCCGAATCGAATATCGAGGTCAACCAGATCTCGCCGACCGGATACCCGATGCGTATGCTGAGCGACAGCCCGGCGATCGGCGCGGGAATCCGGCCCAACTGCGAAGCCTACGGCTACATCCTGAACGGCGAAGGCTCTTGTTCCTACATCGAAGCCCACGCCCGTGAAGCCGGACGGGACCCCGACGCGCGGCGGATTTCCGTCAAGGAAAAAACCTGTTTATGCACGCAGATGCGCAACTTCAACCTCTGGACCTGCGGCCACAACACCTATCGGCTCAAGGATACGACGCGCCGGCGCGAAGACGGGAGCTATCAGGTGCTGACGGCGGAGCACGTCTTCCGCGACTATCAGTACAGCGTCGGCGACGAAATCGCGCTGCCCGCGCCCGCTTGACGCCCGAACACTCGTCGGCGTCGAGTCTGGGCACGGTCCCTTTTCGACCCGACCCGGTGGAACCCATACGTCATGCTTAGCTACCGCCACGCCTTTCACGCGGGGAATCACGCCGACGTCCTGAAGCACCTCGTCCTCGTCCAGATCGCGCGCCACTTGGGGCAGAAGGAAAAACCCTTCCTGTACATCGACACGCACGCCGGCGCGGGGCGCTACGCGCTCGATTCGGGTCACGCCGCGCGCCTGAAAGAGTATAAAAACGGGATCGGTCGCGTCTGGGAGCGCGGCGACGCGCCGGACGCCGTCGCCGATTACGTCTCGCTCGCGCGCCGCATCAACCCCGACGGGCGCCTGAAGTCTTATCCCGGGTCGGCGCTCTTCGCGCTCTTCACGCTGCGCGATTGCGACCGGCTTCGACTCTACGAATTGCACAGCGGCGACGCGCCACGGCTCAAGGAAAACACGAAAGCGGCGGGGCGCCGCGCGACCGTCGTCGCCGGCGACGGCTTTGCCGGCTTGAAAGCCTCGCTCCCCCCGCCGACGCGCCGCGCGTTCGCGCTGATCGACCCCTCGTACGAGGAAGACCGCGACTACGACCGGGTCGTCCACGCCGTGAAGGACGCGCTCGCGCGCTTTCCGACGGGCGTTTACGCCGTATGGTACCCACGGCTCGCGCGCCTCGGTTCGACGCGCCTGCCGTCGCGTTTGAAGCGCGCCGCCGCCGGGGACTGGCTGCACGTCGCGCTCGACATTCAGCACCCGCCCCGCGAAGGCATGGGCCTTTATGGCAGCGGCGTCTTCGTCTTCAACCCCCCTTGGACCTTGCGCGCTACGCTCGCCGAGACGATGCCTTGGCTCGTCGAAGCGCTCGCCGCCGACGCGGGCGCGGGGTTTACGATTCAGGGGACAGGAGACGGGAGACAGGAATCAGAGGTGTAGGGGCACGGCATGCCGTGCCCATCGGCGGGCGGTATTCAACCAGCATAGGTTGGGGTGAGCGAAGCGATGCCCAACGGAAAGACGCTGGATTATCCCGGAGAGCCGGTATGGGTTGAGGCGGTATAGGTTGGGCTGCGGCGAAGCAAAGCCCAACGATTCCGCATACGTATGGATGACGGAACAGGGGAGGGCGGATTTCCGTATTCGCGGGTTTTCGTAGGGGCACGGCGTGCCGTGCCCCTCCGTTGGCTTGGTACTCCCGGATTTGTTTCGGCACTTCGGCGGCGAAGCCGCCGCTGACTGATCTGATCCCTGTCTCCTGATACCTGAAATGGCTTGCGCTTCGCGCAAGCGAGACGTTGTGGCTCACACTTCGTTCAGCCCAACCTATACCCTGTGAACCCCAACGATTCCGCATACGTATGAATGATGGAACAGGCAGGGCGGATTACCGTATTCGCAGGTTTTCGTAGGGGTACGGCATGCCGTACCCAGCGGTGGACGGTATTCAACCAGCATAGGTTGGGGTGAGCGAAGCGATGCCCAACATACGGCAAATGACCGCGTGAAAACCTACCGAACAAGGCAATGCGGCATGGCTTCCCCACTTTCCCCCTGACAAGGGGGAAATGAAGGGGGTTTCGGGCGCTTCGGGAAAGGTCGGAGGGTTTTCAAGCCTTCAAAATCGCCTTTATCACATCATTCATGCGCATACGGAATCGTTGGGCTTCGCTATGCTCAGCCCAACCTATACCGCCGAGAACGGAGCGGAAACGCTATAGGTTGGGCTGAACGAATGTGAGAGCCACAACATTTCCGGGGTGGGTTGAAAAAGCGGGTACTGGCGGCGAAGCCGCCGCATATCAAAAAAACCTGTTACGACCCGTAGCTGTGTGTGAGAAACTGTGTTACTTTCCCAAAGCTTTCGTTTCAACGGAACATGGGGGTCTTCGGGCGTGCGCGCAGTGTCGCCACGCGATTGAACACGAACTTGAGCGGCTGCAAGATGCTGAAAATACCCGACGCACCGCGCAAAGGGTGTGGTCTGCATGCCGTCCTGATGTCGTGGGGGGCGAGCGGTTTGCCTGTTGTAAACGGCGTTTACCCCCCCCCCCCCCCCCCCCCATGAAAGCCTGTCCGCTCCATGCTTCGGGACGCTTTCGCCTGAATCGCCTTGTCCTCGCGCCCCGGACGCTCTTCGCCGTCCCGCGCGCCTTCCCGGATTGCACGTATAGCGACGGAAGCAGCGCATCGGGCGTCAAGAGATACGGCAAGGACTCGAATTGCAATGACGCCGACCTCGGCACTCCCGCAAACCACACGCTGACCGTCGACGTCACCCCGTCGGCGACATTTACCAAGGACTCCGGGTTCCACGGCGCGCGCGGCAGCGCCGACATCGCCGTGAAATACCCCATGCCGGAGAACCCCATGTGCAAAGACGCTTCGCATCTGCTTGATCTCTTGCATGCGTGCTCTTGCGCGCAGGAAAAAGCCGTCCGCGACTGGCACGTTTCGCAACCTGCCGACGAACGCGCCGCCCTGTCCGGGCACGATCCCGAAAGCCTGACCGGACTCGTGCTTGCCCAGAACTTTACGAACTGCGCGCTCTGGCACATCGAGGATACCGTCCGGCGCACCGACGTGGACGATGCCGTCATCGCCGACTGTAAACGGCGTATCGACGGCTTTAACCAACGGCGCAACGACCTCATCGAAGAAGTGGACGAAACGCTGGCGCGCATACTGCGCCCGCTGCTCCCGGCGGCAAGCGGAACCAAGCGACTGCGCCACAATACCGAAACCCTGGGCATGGTCATCGACCGCCTGTCGATTCTGGCGCTCAAGATCTACCACATGAACGAACAGATCGGGCGATGCGACGTCGACGAGCCGCACCGCGAAACAAGCCGGAAAAAACTCGCCGTGCTGCGCGAGCAGCGCGCCGACCTCTTCCAGGCACTGCTGGATCTCGTCGAAGACTTCCTTGGCGGCGCCAAGGAACCCAAGGTCTACTACCAGTTCAAAATGTACAACGACCCTGCCTTGAACCCGGAACTCTATGAACACGGATAGTTTTTTTCCGGCCTTCGCGGCATGCACAAGGATGCAAAAGATGAGGAAGGTACAGGCGGAATGAGCGACAGCGCCCCTGTTTCCCCGGATAAGCCGGTCGAGGCCTCAGGCTCCGGCACGCCTTTCGGTCAGGATTCGCCCCTGTCCGCCGCGTCCGCCGTACCGGACTACAGCGCCGAAGCTTCGCCCGAGCTCGCGGCGGCGGCGGGTCCCGCCGTCACGCCCGACCCCTTCTTCATTCCCCCGCCGGAACTCCCCACGCAACTCGGTCCCCAGGGAGTGCGTTTCGACTTCAACGACGGCGCGCGGGTCTGGCTGCCGCAGGGGCAATGGCACGTGGAAATTCACGACGCCGAATCGGGCAACATCATCTTCGCCTGCGACGCCGACGAAGGCTGGGTGGTCTCCACCAAAAAATATTACGTCCCCTTTCAGATCAAGATATGGGAGCGGGGTACTCCCGAAGCGCTCGTCGACCACGTCCTGGATTTGAAGGGCAAGCCGGTGCTCATCAAGTTCCCGGTGGGCACCCTGGGCGACCTCATCGGCTGGTTCCCCTACGCGGAAAAATTTCGGAAGAAGCACGGCTGCAGGCTCGAATGCGCGCTGGGGAAAAAAATCCTGGAGATTTTTGCGGAGCAATACCCGGAGATCACCCTGAACGTTCCGCAGGAAGTCGTCACCAAAGAACCCTACGCCTCCTACCGCGTCGGGCTCTTCTTCGGCGGCAACACCGACCATCAGCCGATCGATTTCCGGCAGGTGGGTCTGCACCGGACCGCCGGACATATTCTCGGCGTCGACCCCGCGGAGGAGCCGCCGCGCCTGAACCTGGACCTTCCCCGGCGCATTACGGAGCCTTACGTCTGCATCGCCACCAAAAGCTCCTGTCAAGCCAAGTTCTGGAACAACGGGCACGGCTGGAACCTGGTGATCGCGCATCTCAAATC
>JAISAZ010000039.1 GCA_031266435.1 Accumulibacter sp. | reverse complement strand
GAGATTCCGTAAGCATAATAGATCAGGACTCCGAGTATTCCAACAGAAAAAACAAACGCGCCGCCATAACAGATGAGCGCTGTTTTTTTCATTTTTCTACGAACTTTTCTACGAACTTTCTACGAACTCGCTACGAACTCGCTACGAACTCGCTATTGAAGTCGGTGTAAAACGTGACGTTTGCCTCACCCCCCAGGCAGGAGTTTGTGCGGTTGCAATCCCGCGAGTTCGACGCCGATGCGGGCGTATTGCTCGCGTACCGGGGAGTTTTCGGGGTTCGCTGTCGTCGCGGCGGCAAGCGCCGCGGCGGCCGACGCGAGCGCCGCCGCCGCAGCGTCCGGGTCGTAGGCGGTCAGCCGGTGCGCGGCGATGATTTCCAGAAGGCGTACCGAAAGGAAGGGCAGCGGTTGCCATAATTCACCCGCGAGGCAAGCCTGGAAGGCGGCGCGGTAAAGGGCAAGCGTATATTTGTCGCCGGGATGCTGGAGCAGGAGACGGCCGAGCGCTTCGAGCGCGGCGGCGGGGGGGTGCGCGACGGCCTCGGCCAGCGCGGCGTCGAAGGGATCGCCTCCGCCGCCCGTGCCCGAAAGTCCGGCAAGCCATTGCCGGGTTGCGCTGTCGGCAAAGGGCGTTCCGTCGGAAAAGCTCATGCCCGCGAGTTCCGGGAAGCGGTGCAGGAGTCCCGCCGTTTGGCTTTCCAGCGCAAGGCGCGCCACGTCGCACGTCTTGCCGAGTCCCGCGAGCGCTTGCGCCGAGAGGCGGGATAAATCCAGCCAGAAAAGATACTCGTTGCAACACGACTCGGCCTGATAGACGACTTTTTTATGCTCGCCCGCCTTGAAAAGCGAAAGCAAGCCCGGAAGGATATGCTCTTCGGGTTGCGGCAAACGGGTGTTGGCGCCTTCGGTCGGCGGCGTTTGGGTCAATTCGCCCCACAAGGCCGACCGGCGCAACACGTAGGACGCGGGGTGCGTCAGGTCGCGCGACAGCAAGGTGTCGGCAGTACGTAAACAGAAGCGCGCGCATTCCGAAAGAAAGGCGCTTGTCGGCGAGTCGGCGGAAACCTGGGGGGACCCCGGCGACGCTTCGGGTACGACGGCGGCGCGTGACGCGCTTGGCGTGGAAGGCGTCCCCGTCGCGGAAGTCGGTGCGGCGGAAGGCGTATCGGAGGGGGCGTCGGGAGGCGGGGGCGCTACCGGCTCGGGAGGCGAGGGCAGGCGTTGCAAGCGCGCGCGCAGTGTACGCAGGCGCAGGGGGTTGTCCGGTACGGTATCATTGATGAATTCTTCCAGCGCCTGGAGCCGCTGATCGGCAATTTCGTGGACGGAGGCGGAAAGGTATTCGGGCTTGGCGGCGTCGAGCCAACGTTCCACTTGGTCCTGCCACCAGTCGATGGCGCCCGTGCGTGCGCGAATGCGCGAAAGGGGCGGGAAGAGGGCTTCCCAGTACCCCGTACAGATATCCGCGAGCACCGCCGCGCCGTCGGCGATGCCTTCTTCGCCTTTCAGGTTGAGGAGCGCCGCGCCGAGCCACGACGCGACGCTGATGTCCTTGCCCAGCGTGGTCAGCAGGGCGTTGCCCAAGTCGGCGACTTTTGCCCAGTCGGGGGACGCGGCGTCGGGCTGGATCGAGGTCAGCGAGTCGATTTCCTGCCGTATGAGCGAAAAGCGCGGGTCGTCCCGCACGTTTTTTCCCGCGGGCGAATCGCCGGGGATCGGGATGGCGCCCGCGTTGTTCGGGCAGGCGTCGGTTTCGGAGGATGGCATGGTGACAAGACCCTCAAAAAAATGCCGGCTTGAATTCGTCCGCAAACCGTCGGCGGCGTGAGAACGGGCCGGTGGGCGGACTGGAACACGGCGGCGTCGACCGGGGACGATACGGGAACTTGGGTATTGTATCCGAAACCGTTTCCGGCAGGAGCAGAGGCGCCGTGCGCGTTTTCCGGGGCGTCGAAGGCGAGGCGATGTGAAGGAAGAGCGCCGACGCCTTCCCCCGGGTCGGAATTTTTCGACCCAGGGGAAGGTTTCAGAGCAAGCGCACCCGGCTCAACCGACCCCGGCCGTAAAATTTTCGCGTATCAGGCCGCCGCCGCGCTCACTTCTACCGGCGGTCTGACACGCGCCGCCTTTCCACGGAACGGCGGATCAAGCCTGCATGTCGGGCGTAATCTTTTGTTCGAGATGGAATATTCTGTCTTTCAGTAATAATTTTCGTTTTTTAAGACGTTGAATCAAAAGCTGGTCTTGGGCGGGTAAAGGACTACCCGATAAATGTTCGATAATCAGGTTGAGGTCGCGGTGCTCGATTTGGAGTTCGCTCAAGCTCGCGCGCGTTTTTGCGATTTCTTCTTCGGTCAACATCCTTATCAATCCTTGAATTGTGGCAGTTGATGAATAAATCCCTCTTCCGGGGTTCCGACCGCGCCGACGATCCCCCCGCACACTTGGTCATCGACGTTGGGTTTCCGATGATGACCAAGGCGCTGAACGGGACAGACCCTCTCCGCGCGAGGCGGACACGCTTCCGCCGAGAATCATTTGGCGGATAGTGAGATGGTAGGCGCGCTGCGGATAAAAAACAATGCCGCCGCGCGTTTTGATCGTTTTGATGAACCCGGAGCGACGAAAAGATTTCCCCGCGCGGGATTCCGCATAAAATAACGAAGCTCGCCGTCGGACTTCATGGGAAGTCCTGCTTCCAGGCGGGTTTTGTCAGGCGATGAGGTTTCGGATGAACAAGGCTTTTACGCATGAAACCGACGGCGACGACGAGGAAAGTGTCGAGCCGGGGTTTCTTCAGCTTCCACAGGGAACGCGCAATTACATCACTCCCGGCGGTTACGACCGGATTCGCAGGGAAGTGGATTTTCTGCTGAAGACCGAGCGCCCGCGCACCGTCGACGTCGTCCAGTGGGCCGCTTCAAACGGCGACCGTTCGGAAAACGGCGACTACCTTTACGGAAAAAAACGCCTGCGCGAAATCGACCGGCGGATTCGTTTTCTGACGAAACGGATCGATATCGCCGAAGTCGTCGACCCGGCAAATCGCCGGGAAAATTCCGATCAGGTCTTTTTTGGCGCGACGGTCATCGTCGGCGAGGAAGACGGCAGGGAGAGCCGTTACCAGATCGTCGGCGTCGACGAAACCGACCCGGCGCGAAACCGGATCAGTTGGGTTTCACCGCTCGCCAAGGCCTTGATCAAGGCGCGCGAAGGCGACGTCGTTCGCTTTCGCAGTCCGGCCGGGTGGCGCGAGATCGAAGTGCTCGCAGTGGAATATATTCCTATCGACCCCTAAGTATTCGTCAAAAAGTAAAACCCTACTTTTTGCCGGGTTGATATGGGTTTGAAGGTGAGCAAAGCCCACCTTCAAACCATGTAAAAACAACGCCAAACCAGTCCGCTCTTGGGGTTTTCTTGCTTTTCCTTCCAAAAAAGAACAGGCTTAGCCCACCTTTTTTTGTCCAAGCCGTCAAAAAATAAGGGATTATTTTTTGACGGTTCCTGATTTCTTTTTCCAAATCGCACGGAGCCATGACTAAACAGCCGGACCCCATGACGACCCATCCCGTGCCGGGTTTCCCCGTCACTTACGTCAAACCGACGATCACGCGCCCGAATATCGAAGTCGGGGAGTTCACGTATTACAGCGGCGAGGACTTCGAGAGCCGCGTGACGCACCATTACGAGTTCTATGGCGACAAGCTGGTGATCGGCAAGTTCTGCCAAATCGCGGCGGGCGTCGAATTCATCATGAACGGCGTGAACCACAAGATGAATGCCGTCAGTACCTTCCCGTTCTATATCCTGGGGCATTGGGCGCAGGAACAGCCGCCGCTCTCCGAAATGCCCCTGAAAGGCGACACGGTCGTCGGAAACGACGTGTGGATTGGCCAGAATGCCACGTTCCTGCCGGGGGTGCGCGTTGGCGACGGCGCGATCATCGGTGCGAACGCGGTGGTGGCGAGCGACGTCATGCCCTATACCGTCGTCGCGGGAAATCCGGCGAAACTCGTCCGCAAACGCTTCGACGACGACTTGATCGTTCTCCTGCAAACCTTCAAATGGTGGGATAAGCCCGTTGCGGAAATACAAAAACTGATTCCGCTCCTGAACGACCGCAATCTGGATCGGGTGAAGCGGGAGATCAAAGAAGCTCTTCGATAGCTTCCCACGGCAATCGATCGTCCGGGCAGGCGCGTGCTACGGATTACCGGCGAGCGCGTCGGTTTGGGTTTAGCGCCGCTTTTCTTCCGATGTCAGGCCGGGACGCGCGAAAAAAGGGGCTTGAAGCGCGCCGGATGGCATGCCGTGACAAGAAATGTCTTGAACATGGCGCTTATTCATGTAGAATCTCTGGTGCTGCGGCTAATCAATCCAACAACGAGACATGGAGTTTCACCATGAGCAATAAAGGCCAACTTTTGCAGGATCCTTTCCTCAATGTGTTGCGTCGTGAGCACATTCCGGTATCGATCTATCTGGTAAACGGGATCAAATTGCAAGGTCAGGTCGAATCTTTTGATCAATATGTCGTTCTTCTAAAAAACACAATAACACAAATGGTATATAAACACGCTATTTCCACGATTGTTCCGGCGCGTCCGGTCAATATCCAATTGGGCATGGGCGAAAACGACTGATTTTCGCATCGAAGCCCGTGGCGCATCGATTCGGAGACGGGGCATTCCCCCTGTCTTGGTTTCGTCGGTAGTCCCCTATGCCTGATTTTCCCGACGGCACCGAGCGCGCCGTCATCGTTCAACAGGATTTCGGAAGCGGCGACGCACAGGAAGCGGTCGAGGAAATCCGCCTGCTGGTGGAGTCCGCGGGCGTTTCCGTGTCTTCGATTGTGCGCGGGCCGGGGCGTTTCATCGACCCGGCGACGTTTGTCGGGAAGGGGCGGCTTCAGATGATCGCCGCGGAGGTCTCGGCGTTCGAGGCGACCCTCGTCGTTTTCAATCACGAGCTGTCTCCCGCGCAGGAACGCAACCTCGAAAAAGCGCTGCAATGCCGCGTCATCGACCGTACCACGCTGATTCTCGACATCTTCGCGCAGCGCGCGCAAAGCTCGGAAGGTAAACTCCAGGTGGAGCTTGCCCAACTCGAACATCTTTCGACCCGCCTCGTGCGGGGATGGACTCACCTGGAGCGCCAGAAGGGCGGCATCGGCTTGCGCGGCCCCGGTGAGACGCAGCTTGAAACGGACCGCCGCCTGCTCGGAAAAAGGGTCAAACTTCTGAAAGAACGGCTCGTCAGGCTCGAACGCCAGCGGGTGGTTCAGCGCAGGGCGCGGCTTCGCGGCGGCGCGCTGAACGTTTCTCTCGTCGGCTACACCAACGCCGGAAAATCGACGCTCTTCAACCAACTGACGCACGCCGACGCCTACGTGGCGGATCAATTGTTCGCGACCCTCGACACGACTTCGCGCAAGCTGTGGCTGAGCGACGCCGGGAACGTCGTCGTTTCCGATACGGTCGGATTCATCCGCAATCTGCCGCATACGCTCGTCGCGGCGTTTCATTCGACGCTCGAATCCGTCTCGCGGGCGGACCTTTTGCTGCACGTCGTCGACTCGACGAGCGGAATGCGCGATTTTCAGATTGCCGAAGTCGAAAAAGTGCTGAACGAGATCGGCGCGGGCGAGATCAGGCAGTTGATCGTCCTGAACAAGCTCGACCTCTCCGGCCTTCCCCCGGCTTTGGAGCGTGACGAGTATGGTAGAATCCGCCGGGTGCGGGTAAGCGCCCGGAGTGGAGAAGGCATCCCCTTGCTGCGTGAAGCCTTGTCCGAGATCGCCATTGAAAAACGGCAAAACCTGGATGACCGGCCGCCGGCCGGGATTTTCTGAAACCCTTATGATTTCAACGATTGGTATACTTATGTCGCTGAGCGAAGCGCAACGGGACCGTCGTGGCAACGACGATTGGGGGAAGCACCCGAACCAGGGGCCGCCCGACCTCGAAGATCTGTGGCGCGACCTGAACCACCGTATTTCCGGGATTTTCGACAAGGCTTCCAAGGGATCCGACGGCGGAAACCCTCCGCCGCGCAAAGGCTCGATTCCGAAGTTTCCCGCGGGCGGCGTCGGAGCGATCGTCTGCATTCTGTTCGCGGTCTGGATGGCGAGCGGTTTTCATATCGTCGACGCTTCGCAGCGCGCGGTCGTCCTTCAGTTCGGGAAATACCTGGAGACCAACGATTCGGGCCTGCACTGGCGTTTTCCCTACCCGATCCAGTCTCACGAAATCGTCGATGTTTCCGGAGTGCGTACGCTCGAAATCGGTTATCGCAATAACGAGAAGAACAAGGTGCTCAAGGAAGCGCTGATGCTGACCGATGATGAAAACATCATCAATATCCAGTTCGCGGTCCAATACATCCTGAAAGACCCGGACGACTATCTGTTCAAGAACCGCAACCCCGACGAGGCCGTGATGCAGGCGGCGGAAACGGCGATCCGCGAGGTCGTCGGGAAGAGCAAGATGGATTTCGTGCTCTACGAGGGGCGCGAGCAGATCGCCGTGCAGACGCAGGCGCTCATCCAGCAGATACTCGACCGCTACGAGACGGGCGTCGACGTTTCAAAGGTGACGATGCAGGGCGCGCAGCCCCCCGAACAGGTACAGGCGGCGTTTGACGACGCGGTGAAAGCGGGGCAGGACCGCGAGCGGCAGAAAAACGAAGGTCAGGCTTACGCCAACGAAGTCATTCCGAGAGCGCGCGGCGAGGCGTCGCGCCTTTCGGAGGAAGCCGAAGCGTACAGGCAACGCCTGATCTCGACGGCCGAGGGCGACGCGAGCCGGTTTCGGCAGATATACGCCGAATACGCCAAGGCGCCGGCCGTGACGCGCAACCGCCTGTATCTCGAAACCATGCAGGAAGTCTATGCCAATACGTCGAAGGTGATGATCGACGCCAAGGGGCAGGGCAATCTGCTCTATCTGCCGCTCGACAAGCTCGTGCAGGCCGCCGGCGCTTCGATTCCGGCGAAGGAATCCTCCGCCAGCGTCGAAAGGCAGGAACGCGCGTCCACTCCGACGACGGCGGTCGTGCAGTCGCAGACGACGGACCGTTTCGGTATCCGCTCGCGCGATACCTTGCGCTCGCGTGACCGGGGAGGGCGATGATGAAACCTGTAATGAATATCTTGTATTTCGTTCTGCTGCTCCTTCTGGGCGCGGTCGGGCTTTCCGTCTTTACCGTCGACCAGCGGCAGTATGCGATCGTGTTCCAGTTGGGCGAGGTCAGGGAAGTGATTTCCGAGCCGGGGCTCTACGTCAAACTGCCGCTGATCCAGAACGTGCGTTACTTCGACAAACGGATTCTCACGCTGGATACGCCGGAACCCGACCGCTTCATCACATCCGAGAAGAAAAATGTCCTCGTCGATTCCTTCGTCAAATGGAAGATCGTCGACCCGCAGCTCTTTTACATCTCGGTCGCCGGAGACGAGGCGCGCGCGCAGATTCGGCTTTTGCAGACGGTCAACGCGGGACTGCGTGAGGAATTCGGCAAACGCACGGTCCACGAGGTCGTCTCGGGCGAACGCGACAGGATCATGGAAGACATGCGCTCGAAAGCGGATCAGGACGCGCGGAAGATCGGCGTCCAGATCATCGACGTGCGCGTGAAGCGCGTCGAATACGCCAACGAGGTCAGCGGTTCCGTTTATCAGCGCATGGAGGCCGAGCGCAAGCGCGTTGCGAACGAACTGCGCTCCGAGGGCGCTGCCGAAGCCGAAAAAATCAAGGCCGACGCGGACAAGCAGCGCGAGATCATCATCGCCGAGGCTTACCGTCATGCGCAGGAAGTCATGGGCGACGGAGACGCCAGGGCGACCACGATCTATGCGTCGGCGTTCAACCTGAATCCTGAGTTTTATGCCTTCTATCGGAGTCTCGAAGCCTACCGCGCGACCTTCAAGAGCGGGAAGGACTTCATCATCGTCGAACCGAATTCCGATTTTTTCAAATACATGAAAAATCTTGAGCGCGGAGGCGGTAAAAATCCGTAGTCGATGCTCGAAAATTTACTGACCGCGTTGGCGCTGATGCTCGTACTCGAAGGAATGCTCCCTTTCATTGCCCCCGGTTTCTGGCGCGAGACCTTTCGCCGCGTCGTTTCGATGGCCGACGGGCAGATTCGCTTCATCGGCTTGGCGTCGATGCTGGCCGGGACCCTCCTCCTGGTGGTGCTCAAGTGAACTGGCTGCTTCCGGAATACGTCGCCGACGCGCTGCCGCAAGAGGCGGCGCGCATAGAAGGCTTGCGGCGCATGGCGCTCGACCTTTTGCGGACGCACGCCTACGAGCAGGTCATGCCGCCTCTGCTCGAATACCTCGACTCCTTGCTGACCGGGCCCGGCTCGCTTCTCCGCCTGCGTACCTTCCAGCTCGTCGATCAGCTTTCCGGGCGAACGCTGGGAGTGCGCGCCGACATGACGCCGCAGGCGGCGCGCATCGACGCGCATCTCCTGAATCGCGAGGGCGTAACGAGGCTCTGCTATTGCGGCAGCGTCCTGCACGCCTTGCCGGCGTCGCAGGTTTCGAGCCGCGAGCCGATCCAGCTCGGCGCCGAGCTTTACGGCTACGCCGGACTCGAAGCCGATATCGAGGTCATCCGCTTGCTTTTCGCGCTTCTTCAAGCGATGAAGGTTTCGGTTTCTTGCATCGACGTGAGCCACGTCGGAATTTTCCGCGCCCTCGCGCGCGCGGCGAAGATCGACGAAACGCGCGAGGGCGAACTGCAGGGGCTTTTCCACGCAAAGGATATTCCCGGAATACGCGCGTGCTGCGCGGCGCTTGCCGAACCCTACCGTTCCGCTTTCATGCGGCTCCCGGAGCTTTACGGAGACGCCGGCGTACTCGATACGGCGATGCTATATCTGCCGCGCATTCCCGAAATCCTTCCCGCGATCGAGAGTCTGCGCCGCTTGCGTTCGGAACTCGCCGACCTTCCGCTTTCGTTCGACCTGGCCGATCTGACGGGCTACCACTATCATAACGGCGTCGTTTTCGCGGCGTATTCGTCGGGTTTTGCGAGCGCGATCGCGCGCGGCGGGCGCTACGACGGCGCGGGGAAAGTCTTCGGCCGTTCGCGACCCGCGACCGGATTTTCGATGGACTTGCGCTCGGTCGCGCGGCTTCTTCCTTCTCTTGTGTGTGCAAACGCGATTCTTGCGCCGTGCGCGGCGAATTTTCCCGCGCTCTCGGACGAAATCGCCCGTCTGCGGGAAAGCGGTGAAGTCGTCGTCGAACTCTTGCCCGGGCAAACGCGGTCCGAAGGGCCATTGTGCGACCGATGGCTTGTCGAGGATAATGGGATGTGGCGTATCGAGGCGCTGAACGGGGATTGATATGGCAAAGAACATCGTTGTAGTGGGGTCTCAATGGGGCGACGAGGGGAAGGGAAAGATCGTCGACTGGCTGACGGGTCATGCGAAGGGCGTCGTACGCTTCCAGGGCGGGCATAACGCCGGACATACGCTCGTGATCGGCGAAAAGGTCTATCAGCTCAACCTCGTTCCCGCGGGAATCGTCCACGAGGGCGTCTCCTGCTATATCGGCAACGGCGTCGTCCTCGACATCTGCCATCTGCTCGACGAAATCGACCGTCTCGAACGCGCGGGAATCGAAGTGCGTTCGCGCCTCAAGATCAGTCCGGGTTGCCCGATCATCCTGCCGTATCACGCGGAACTCGACCGCGCGCGCGAAGCCGCGAGGTCGTCCGACCAGCGTATCGGGACGACGGGCAAGGGAATCGGTCCGGCTTACGAAGACAAGGTCGCGCGCCGCGCGATCCACGTCTACGATTTGTTTTACCCGGACATCCTGGCGGAGAAACTCAAAGCGAACGTCGATTACCACAATTTCGTCCTGGTACAATACCTCGGCGCGAAAGCCGTCGACGGCGAAAAAATACTGGCGCAGGTCTTGCGCGACGCGGAGTCGATCAAGCCCCTCGTCACCGACGTTTCGGAAGCCTTGCACGCGATCAACCGCGCGGGCGGAAACCTCCTTTTCGAAGGCGCGCAGGGCGCCTTGCTCGACATCGACCACGGGACCTACCCCTTCGTGACTTCGTCGAACTGCGTCGCGGGTCAAGCCGCTTCGGGCACCGGCATCGGGCCGGGGATGCTCCACTACATCCTCGGAATCGTCAAAGCCTACTGTACGCGCGTCGGCGGGGGGCCTTTCCCGAGCGAACTCGACATCGAAACCGAGGGACAGCCGGGTTTCCAAATGTCGCACAAGGGGCAGGAAGTCGGCGTCGTCACCGGAAGAAAGCGCCGCTGCGGCTGGTTCGACGTCCCCGCGCTCAAACGCTCGATACAGATCAACGGGATTACCGGGCTGTGCATCACCAAACTCGACGTGCTCGACGGTCTGTCCGAACTGAAAATCTGCACCGCTTACGAATTCAAGAACAAGACGATCGACCTTCTGCCGGTCGGCGCCGAGAACGTCGCGGAATGCAGACCGATTTTCGAAACCCTGCCGGGATGGCGCGAGACGACAAAGGGCGTGACGACCGAAACGGCGTTGCCGCGCGCCGCGCTGGACTATCTGGCGCGCATCGAAGCGCTTTGCGAGGTTCCCGTCGACGTCATATCGACGGGACCCGAACGCGCGGAGACGCTTCTGCGCCGCCACCCCTTCGATTGACCGCGCGCCGCCATCGCGGCGCATTTCCCGGAAATGGAATGAGATGTATTTTTGCGAAAAATACATCCGCGTTCTCTTTTATGCGCGAAAAAATTTCATGAAGATGCCTGTTATTTCATGAAAATACCTGTTTTTTTTCAAAAAAATACTTGAATATCTTTCGACGGCATGCTTTAATCATCCCGGCATTATAAAAATGCGGGAAAAAAGCACGAATCGTCCGCAGAACTCATGGGCATATGCTCATGGGCGAAGTTGCCCGGACGCTTTCATGTTTCGATTCGGCGGTCGATACGACCTTGCCTGAATCGGGTATGATCAATCTGTCTGATATGGAGGCGCTATGTCGGCAAGACAAAAAGCTGTTAAAGCTCCAAAAGTGTATCTGAAAACGGGAAAAGACGCTGTCGTCCTGCGCAAGAAGCTTGGGCAGAATCAAACGAAGTTCTGGGGGCGCATCGCAACGACACAATCCGGCGGGTCACGCTACGAAGGCGGTCGCAGGCTGCCCGGAACGGTGCAGTTCCTTCTGCACCTGGCGTACGCGCCCGACGCGCAAGCCCAGGCCATGCTCGAGTATCTGCGTACCCGCGATTGAGCGACAAGCGGGCGATACGATAGCCCGCGTCGACGACCGGCGCCGCGTGTGCGGTGTCGGGTCGCTGGAGTTTCCGATATTTCCTGTATTTCCGATTCCGTCTCCGGGCGCGAACGCGCCGGAGGCGGAATTATTCTTTCCCGCTCGTTTATTCCTCCCGCCGAACCTTGTCACGGCGGCAGAATATTTTTGCGAATTTCCCCTGATACGCGATGATCGACCCGGCGGGTGAAATGAACACAGAATATTTATTCCGGGGTTCGCGCTTTCGGAAGCGCCCCCCGGCAGGAGCGCTCTCGATGAGCGCGTCGACGAGCTGCTGCGGCGTCAGCGTGGTGACGAGGCCGATAAAGGTATATTCGCTACTCCCGTCGCTGACGAAAACTTCTTTCAAGGGGACGCCGAAAAAAGACTCCTTGGTCGCAAACCAGTAAGCGCCTTCCGAATGTCTTGCGGGCGGCTTTATCTTGTTCAGGTAATTGAAAAAATAGCCGGGGTCGATATCGTCCAGGCACAAGACCGCCGTTCCGATCGTGACCGAGAAAGTCGAACTCTGTTGCGCGAAAGCGCAGCTTCCCAAAAAGAAAAGCACCGCGCCGAGCAGTTTGGCGATCATGGACTTACCTTTCCCCGGTTTGCGAATCGTCCCGGCAAGTCTTCAGACCCGACGCAAAAGCAAACCGTCGGAGCCGAGCGCGCAAGGCTCCGACGGTGCGACCGATCAGTACGCTTGCCGACGATCCAAGGATGCGGTCAGTCTAACAGATCGGCGTAAAGCGCGGTGCTCAGATAACGTTCGCCGAAAGACGGGATGATCACGACGATCAGCTTGCCCGCGTTTTCGGGACGTTTTGCGACCTGCACGGCGGCCCAAAGCGCCGCGCCCGACGAGATGCCGACGAGCAAGCCTTCTTCCCGGGCGGCACGCTTGGCGTAGGCAAAGGCGTCGTCCGCCTTGACGCGGATCACTTCGTCGTAGATTTTTGTATTGAGCACGTCGGGAACAAAACCCGCGCCGATCCCCTGGATCGGGTGCGGTCCCTTCGCGCCTCCCGAAAGAACCGGCGAGGAATCGGGTTCGACGGCAATCGCCTGGAACGAGGGCTTGCGCGCCTTGATGACTTCGCCGACGCCGGTGATCGTTCCTCCCGTCCCGACGCCCGAAATCAGGATGTCGACTTTGCCGTCCGTGTCGCGCCAGATTTCTTCGGCGGTCGTTTTGCGGTGGATTTCAGGATTCGCCGGATTCTTGAACTGCTGGAGGAGCAGATAACGCGGGTCGGAGGCCGCGAGTTCTTCCGCCTTCTTGATCGCGCCGCCCATTCCGTCGGGTCCCGGCGTGAGGATCAGTTCGGCGCCGAAAGCCCGAAGGAGCGCGCGGCGCTCCTTGCTCATCGTTTCGGGCATCGTCAGCACGAGTTTATAGCCTCTCGCGGCGGCGACGCAAGCCAGGGCGATCCCCGTATTGCCGCTCGTCGGCTCGACAAGGATCGTATCGGGCTTGATCAGCCCGGCTTTTTCGGCGGAGGCAATCATCGCCTCGCCGATCCTGTCCTTGACGCTGTGCGCGGGGTTGAGAAATTCGAGCTTGGCAGCGATCGTTGCGCCCGAATTTTCGTCGATCCGGTTGATGCGAACCAGCGGCGTGTTGCCGATCAGTTCCGTGACGCTGTTGGCGATACCCATGTCTTCTCCTTTTCGTGTTCGGATAATATGTTTGATGATACCGTGCGGATCGGTTCTATTCCATTTCCAGTCCATCCCTTCCATCGTCGACTTCGCCTTGCGGCACGTAAGTACTGTCTGCGGCTCGTCTTCTCGGCATGAATGAACTGGAAAAGGAATTAGATGCTCGAACGGTCCGGCGCGTTTCGCGTAAATTTATCAGCCCAGCGGCAAGAGTGAAAGAATTCGATTCTTATATGAATATCCAGGCGCTGAATAAGCGCCGGCGTCGCGCGGGAAATACACGAAGACCCCGATGCGGTAAAATGAAAACACGCGTCTGCGAGACGATTCATCGGAGCGCCTCCATTTGATCTCGCTTTTCTCGCTTTTTATTTTCTTCGTGCCGTGTGCGATCGTCGGCTTCGTGTTCGACATGATCGACGCCTTCATTTCCGAAAAAGCGTCGAAACAGATGTCCCCGAGAAAGAAATACAAGCGGGAAATCAAGGCGCGTGCCTCCTCAACGCTCGTATTGGCCCTGATGCTTCTGGCAGTCTTCGGAAGCTATTACGACCTGCCCCGGTTCGCTTGCGTGGCATGGGGTTTCGCGGTGTTTTCGATCGTCTCGCCGATGGCCGTATTCGACCTCTTCGACGGGGCGGCGAGCTTGCCGCGCAGACTGCTTCGAGTCGCCGAATTCGTCCTCGTCGGCGCTTTCTCGGTCTTCTACTTCTCGCTGTGACAGAAGACAGGAGACAGAGGACAGGAGACAGAGGACAGGAGACAGATCAGTTAGCGGCGGCTTCGCCGCCGAAGAGGAGATTTGAAGCACCGATCGGTATTTTGTCGCTTTTCCCCGGTGGCGAAGCCACCCCACGCCGGTATAGGTTGGGCTGAACGCAGTGAAGCCCAACGGGACGAGCGTCATTCCCGCAAAAGTGGCGTCAACCATCCGCGCGTCGTCGCTTGGCGCGTAGGGGCACGGCGCGCCCGATCAGGAATCAGGAGACAGAGGACAGGAGACAGATCAGTTAGCGGCGGCTTCGCCGCCGCAGGAAAAGATCAACAAAATACCGATCGGTTTTCATCCGATCCCTGATTCCTGTCATTTTTCTGTCTTCTGACTTGACAATCCTGACCTCTTCCGTAAAACTCACCCGAAAGGAGGTTGGTATGTCCGACACAACGATAGCCCCCAGCGCTGAAGAGGAAAGAGCTTTACATTTCAAGCGTATCGACGCCGAAATTTCCAGAGTATTTACCGAAAACGAGAAGATGCGCGCCGAAAGCGAGAGAATCCGAACCGAAATCAGCAAGGTGATGGCCGAAACCGCGAAACTGCAAACCGAGACGAAATGGCATCCCTACGTCATTGCCATATCTCTCTTTGCCGCGGGAATCGCTTTTGCAAAACTTTTCATCTAACCCCAACATCAGGTATCAGGAATCAGAGGACAGGGATCAGAAGACAGGGGACAGAAGACAGAGCGCTCGCTGGCGCTCGCTTCGTGATCTGTTTTCAGTATTCAGAGGTCGGATGGGATGCTCCTTCTGATTACACAGACAACTGACTACAGAGGCCGAAGGTCGTTCTGTCATCTGTCTTCTGTCCTCTGATGGGCACGGCACGCCGTGCCCCTACGAGAACCTGCGAATACGACAATCCAACCAACTTTCCCCCTGATAAGGGGGAAATGAAGGGGGTTGCTGGCGATTCGGCAAGCGTCGGCGGGTGTCGGCGTGATTCCAAGCCTCTCAAACTGTCCTCATCACATCATTCATGTGCATACGGAATCGTTGGGCTTTGCTTCGCCGCAGCCCAACCTATACCGCCGAGAACGGAGCGGAAACGCTATAGGTTGGGCTGAACGAATGTGAAGCCCAACGTTTCCGAGGCGGGATGAAAAAGCGCTTACCGGCGGCAACGCCGCCGCTGACTGATCTGATTCCTGACATCTGATCCCTGTACCCTGTCTGCTATACTCCGGTCATTACCGTTTCGAGACGAATCCACCCCATGGCCCTCAAATACCAGGTCGTCCCCGTGACTCCCTTCATGCAAAACTGCACGCTCCTGTGGTGCGATGAAACGCTCCATGCGGCGATCGTCGACCCCGGCGGAGACGTTCCGAGGATCGTTTCCGCGATCGAGGGCCTCGGCCTCACCCCCGAAAAGATTCTTGTCACCCACGGGCACCTCGACCACGCCGGAGGCGTCTTCGACTTGGCGCAGGAACTGGGCATCCCGATAGAAGGGCCGCAACGCGCGGATAAATTCTGGATCGACGCGATGCAACAGCAGGGCGCGGCTTTCGGCCTGTCGGGTGTTTTCCACGCGTTTACACCTGAACGCTGGCTCGAACACGGAGACCGCGTCAAGTTCGGGAATATCGAGATGGAGGTCCTTCACTGTCCGGGGCATACGCCGGGGCACGTCGTTTTCTTCCACGCGCCTTCGCGTCTGCTCGTCTCGGGCGACGTATTGTTCCAGGGTTCGATCGGGCGTACCGATTTCCCGAAAGGGGACTTCGATACCCTGATTTCGTCGATCCGCACGCGCCTGTGGCCGCTTGGCGACGACGTGCGTTTCATCTCCGGTCACGGGCCGATGTCGACGCTCGGCGAGGAGCGGATGTACAACCCTTTCTGCGCCGATTGAAGATGCCGGAGGCGCGGACCTACCAGTTGCTCATCGAGGTCTCCGAACCCGCGCGCGTCGAGGTCGGGAAGCTCGGATGCTTCGACTTTCCGGTGGGTTATTACGTCTACACCGGCAGCGCGCGGAAAAATTTCAAGGCGCGGGTCGCGCGCCATCTCTCAATGGAGAAAAAGATGCACTGGCATATCGACTATCTGCTGGCGGCGCGCGGCGTCAGGGTGGCTGAAGTTCTCTGTCATTCCGACGACGAGTGCGAAGTCAACCGGCGTACTCCGGGGCAGATCGTCGTCGACGGCTTCGGTTCGAGCGATTGCCGTTCGGGTTGCAAAAGTCATTTGAAGCGGGTATCGACTCCGGCGGCGGCAGGCTTTCCATGAGCATGCCGGCGTATTGGAAGCGCGCGTCTTCCAAACTCGCGAAGGGCGACCCGGTCATGGCCGGATTCGTGAAGCGCTACGCGAAAACTTCGCTGGTTTCGCGCGGCGACCCCTTCTCGACGCTCGCGCGCTCGATCGTCGGCCAACAGATTTCGGTCAAGGCGGCTGACGCCATCTGGTCGCGCTTCGCCGCGCTTTTTCCGGTTCTCGTCCCGGAAAATCTTCTGGGTGAACGCGAAGAGCGCCTGCGCGAATGCGGTTTGTCGGCGCGCAAGGTCGAATATCTCCGCGACCTGTCGCGCCGTTTCGCCGACGGAGACGTTTGCCCCGAACGCTGGCCCGACGCGTCGGACGAGGAAATCATCGCCGAACTGACGGCTGTGCGCGGGATCGGCGTCTGGACGGTCGAGATGTTTTTGATTTTCAATCTGATGCGTCCCGACGTTTTTCCCGTCGACGACATCGGTCTACAAAGGGCGGTCGCCCTGCATTATTTCGAGGGAGAGCGTCCCTCGCGGAAGGAACTCGTCGCGTTCGGGGAGCGCTGGCGTCCTTGGCGGACGGTGGCGACCTGGTATCTCTGGCGGAGCCTCGACCCCATTCCCGTCGAATACTGACGCGGAACCTTCCCAAGCGCGCCTCCGAGGATTTTCAGGATGAACGACCCCGTCGGCGAAAGTATCGCCGCTTTTTTCGGAAAACGCATCGAGAAGGGGGATCGCGTTTGCGTTGCCGTGTCCGGCGGACGCGATTCGGTCGTCCTCCTGCACGCGCTCAAGCATTTCCGAGATACGCCGCCGATGCGGTTTTCGCTTTCCGCGCTCCACATACACCACGGACTCAGCCCGAAAGCCGACGAGTGGGCAGAGTTCTGCGTCTCGTTCGGCGAGCGGATCGGAGTCCCCGTCGCCGTTTCTCGAATCGAGGTGCTGCGCCTGAGTGGCAAGGGGGTCGAAGGCGCGGCGCGGCGCGCGCGCTACGCCGCGCTCGCGGCCTGCGGGGCGGATTGGGTCGTCCTCGGGCACCATCGCGACGATCAGGCCGAAACCCTGCTCCTCAATCTTCTGCGCGGCGCGGGCGTCGCGGGCGCCGCCGGGATGCCGTCCGAACGTGCGGCCTTGAGCGGTCCGATTTTCGTGCGTCCGTTGCTGGACCTTCCGCGCGCGGCGATCGAAGCTTACGCGGCGCGGACAGGGCTTGACTGGGTCGACGACGAGAGCAACGACGACGTGTATTTTCGGCGAAACTTCCTGCGGCACGATATTCTGCCGCGCCTCGAGACCGTTTTTCCCGAAGCGCGGCGAACTCTCGCGCGCGCCGCGAAACACTTTGCCGAGGCGCGCGCGCTGCTCGACGATCTGGCGGCGATCAACCGCGAGGCGCTAACGAATGCTAACGGACGTATCCTTCTCGACGGTTTCAACGCGCTTTCGCTTCCGCGCGCGCGGAATCTCCTGCGCTTTTTATGGATGAGCGCGGGTTTTTCCATGCCCGACGCGCGCTGGATCGACGAGGCGCTCCGTCAGTTGAGAGCCGCGTCGGCGCAGACCCGCGTCTCGACCCCCGACGGCGAACTGCGCGTTTACCGTGGTGAGTTGTTCGTCCTTCCTCACCGTTCCGCTCCGCCGGAATTTCCGGTCGAATGCACGGTAAAAAGCACCTTGGAAAAGGGAGCGCTCGCTTGGGCGGGCGGGGTCATCCGCGTGGAAGCCACGAAAGGCACGGGTATCCGCCGGGAAGCGATCGGAGCGAATCCGCTTGTTTTTCAGACGCTACGCGACGGCGAATACATGAAGCCGCACCCGATGCGGCTGCGAAAACCCTTGAGCAAGCTGTTTCAGGAAGCCGGAATCCCTCCCTGGGAGCGTCGGCGTTTGCCGAGCCTTCGGATTCGGGGACGCTTGGCATGGGTCGGCGGAGTCGGCGTCGATGCGGAATTTTCCTGCGAACACGGGGACGAGGGGGTCGCGCTCTCCTGGTCAGAGCACGTCGTAGAGCAGCTTGACGCCGGTCAGGATCATCGCGACGGTGATGATTCGATTGAATAGCGATTGTGAAAGCGTCTTCAGCAGCTTGAGGCCGATCCAGTAGCCCAAGGGGACGACGGGAAGCAGAGAAGCCGACGTCATCAGATTCGACGTGTCGAGCAGACCGAGGATCGCATAGGGGATCAGCTTGGTGAAATTCACGACGGAAAAAAAGATCGTCATCGTCGCCACCATGCGGACGCGCTCCATTTCCTGAGGGAGCAGGTACTGGAGGATCGGCGGGCCGCCGGCGTGCGAGATGAAGCTCGTGAAACCCGAAACACAACCCCAGAATACGCCGTGCGCCGCCTCCGGCGGGCGAGGCGCGTTTGCTTTTCCCGTCGGACGCAGACGCGAGAGACCGAACAGAAGCGCCTCGATGCCGATGATCGCTTTGATCCAGCGCGCGTCGACCCAGTGAAAGAAAACGGCGCCGAGCACGAGGCCCACCATCGCTCCGGGAAGCATGACGCGCAGGTTGGTAGCGTCGGCCTTGCCGCGAAAGACCAAAAGCCCCGTCGTATCCATGACGAGCATGATCGGCAGAAGGATCGCGGCGGCCTGCGGCGCGCTGACGCTCAGCGCGACCAGCGGGACGGCGATGCTCCCCATCATCCCGCCGAAACCCGCTTTCGATATCGCGATGAGCAATATCGCGGTGATCGCGGTGAATAGAAAGAAGGGGTCGGATAGCATGTTTGTGGAACCTGAAATACAATGATATGTTATGCTTTCAGGATTTTTCCCATATGGTAATGCTTTTGCGCAAGGGTACACGACCGAACTTGGCCATCTGCTGGCTACTGTTTCCCTTTTGCTGCATCAAAGAGTAAATTTTTACAGGCTTGAAACCGATCTGTTCAGCCAAATCGGTCGAAATAAAGTCAACAGGAATGACTTCGCCGCCATATCGCACATTGTCATTAACAAAAGCCACTTTTGCACCTGGTTTGCACAAACGATATATCTCCGCATAAATAAAGGTCAATTCCGTAAAATATCCATTGACCATGCGCAACACTCCCTTGTTGTTGATATCCCCATTTGTATTTCTTTCAGTCAGCGCCCCGTTGACTTCTTCCAATGCTCTGTTCGATTGCACGATTTTCAGAATTTTTTCGAAATCATGCTGCTTCCCCAAAGAAGCATAATGATTATGCAGATATTCCAGCTTTGGCTTGTTTTCGACTGTGCATGATAACAAGTCTTGGCGGAGTTGTTTTATTTTCGCATCAGTAATTCCCAAATATGCAAGCTCCAGGGCATAGGTGCGAGTATAATCATAACGATTACAGTAAGGCGGCGAAGTGATAACTCCATTAATGGTTTTATCCTTCAACTTCGGAAGTTCGAATAATGCACTGCCCTCTACGAATGTAATATCAGATACGGGAGGATGAGATGTATCTTTTCGGATCAAAAGAATATCCGAAAAGACGCTTTTTAGTTCATCCAGGAGCACTTTCTTCAAGGTCGGCAATTCTCCCTTGTCCAGTCGAATAACCAGTGGGTTTTTACCGCTTTTTTTTCTGTATTCCGCCGCTTGAAGCATTTTTTTGCTTCTGTGATCCCATCGGAGAAATTGACCATCTTTAGACGTGTAACTTACTTTTTCCAGAGAATTCAATATACAAAGGGTTATCAGGTTTTTCGCCTTGTCAGAAAAATCTGAATTCATGTTCCATTTGGTAAAAAAAGAAATTTCCCTTTCTGTTTTTTTTGGGTAAGCGCCTTCTGTTATGGTAATGCAATCTGTCGTGCTTGCATGGTCATCAGGAACAGACAGGTTTTCCATTGCGATTATCAATTGCTTCAATTCTGCTATATCGTAATCAAACACGGATTGTTTTGCGTCAATTGAAATTTTTGACATCGGGAGAATGTCGAATCCGATACTGTTAATCCCGTGCATCATGCATACAAGGGCCGTCGTCCCGGATCCGATAAAGGGGTCAAGTACGGTATCGCCGCTGTTTATATCAAACTCACTTAACAGGCGTTTCACCAAATCGGCGGAGAATCCTTCCTTGTATTTTAACCAACGGTGCAAGCAGTCGTTCTTGCTTAATTGATAACTTACAGTTTTCCGGTTGAAATCGTTTGAAATTACAGTAATGTCGATCAATTTTTTTTCGAGATTCAAACGAACAGTTTGCACCCCGAAGTCATCAGCAGAAAAAATTCCTGATTGTCGTTTTTCTTTAATATGCGGTATATCAAATAAACTTAATTGCATCATTTTTAGAGTTTAAGAATCCAGTCGCAATAGTTGATCAATTGCGAGTCCATGGTTAGGTTGGCAGCATAGGAAAGAGTCCGGTTTTTCAATTGTGAAAAAATTTCGGACGCCATCTTCTTCTCAATTGCCGCAGCGATAAATGATGTTTGAACCTTCAGATTGTTCTTTGCAAAAGAATCGCGAACCCGGTTCAAGGCGGTGTTTCCGGTTTTCCAGTGTTCGTCGGCACCTGCGGGGTCGATGCCTCCTTTCAATTCACCTAACATTAGTATTCGCTCAGGCGTATTTGCAATATTCCCGTTGTTGAAATCGCTTGTGTTTGCATTAAATAAACATATATCGATATTATTTTTTACGATAGGTATGGTTATATTGAAAACAAGGACGCGATTGTTTTTTGCCGAGTTTCCCCAGGACAAAGCCTTTAATTGTTCTTCAATAGCATAGTTGTTTTTGTGGCCATCCTTCCAGGTTTTTGTTTTTATACGAAGCCACTGGTAAGTCGTTCCGGCTATTGACATATTTGACAGAAGAGTTCTGATCAGTTTTTGCTGGGCCAGGGCGCCAACAATGTTTCGCATTGAACCGCCTAAAGAATCCCCCTTGACTAACAAATATCTGTAAACTGCCTCATCGACAAAATATTTTCCCGCAGGCTCAAGAAATTTTTCTATCATGCCCAGAATGGCTTCATTTTTATCTTTTTCGGAGAAATGTTTTAGCGCTTTATCCGATAATCCCGCTGCCGTTAACAATCCAGGACGTATTTCGGGAATATTCAGGAGGTCTTTTGCTGTTTTTGCATTGGACGCCAATACTTTGAAAGATTTTGCGCTTTCAATAATCGGCGTCGACCTTCTATTCTTTTCCAGTGCGAAAGAGATAAACCCGGCTCGCGTTTGTTCGCGAGAGGTTACCAAATCTTCCGGTTTTCTAATGATGTTCTTCATTGTGAAGCAAGTTCCGGTTTGGCCTTACGTTTCAATTAAGCCGGTGATGAGCGCCTTGAATCCCGATCTGTCTGGATGTTTCAGTAAAGGAATGTAAATCCCCAAGGCTTGAGTTCTATCAATCTGTTGGAGGGGGCAAGTTTACTACTATATCGGCGATATTGTTCCGAGTCTCGGTTTCACCAAAGACTACAGTGTTATCACATTTGAAGCTGACGGATCAAACAGAGTAAAGAAGCGTGATATTCAGGGAGGCGTTCGGCAGTTTTTTCGGAGTCGCATACCGTGCCTGAAGTTGGTGGTTTGTTGCGACCCGGCAAATATTTCCACGTCCAGAGCAGGGGGGTGATCGGTGAAATGTGGCTTATCGTTTCTCCGGCTCTCCGCGCAATTTCACGAACGCGGCGGGTTCCCAGCTTCTGCGCGTCGCCAGGAGCAGGCTCGCGCCGTATTTCTCGTCGAAGGGTGCAGGGATCGACTCGTCATGGAGTTCGGCGAATCTCTTGCGGAGTTTCTGTATCTCCGCGTGGAGTTGTGAAAACGCCGCTTCCGAGAACATCCCGTGAATGAAGAGCATCGACTCGCCGGATTTTTCAAAGTTGCTCAGCAAAAAATCGTCCTGCGCCTGCGTACGGAAAAACTGTTTGATCGGGCCGTGCGGCAGCCAGTCGAAATCGCGTGAAATGATGAGCCGAATCCGGTTTCCGGGAAAGAGTTCGATCAAGCGAAGGCGGTCGAGCTGTATCAGGTAGCGCAGACATTCCTGCTCGCTCATCCGGTACGTTTGGACGATTTCACGCATCGACATGTGATTCAGAACGCAGAGGGCGGTCAGGAGCAGACGCGTATCGGAGACCAGGAGTTTCTCCTGTTCTTGCGTCAGCGTTCGGATGCGCTGCTGTTCGGCGGCGGCTTCCTGCGTCAGTTCCGCCAGCGAGTAGCCCAGCAGCTTGGCAATCTCCATCATGCGATCCAGAGTCATTCGCCGCGAGGAAAACATCCTCTTGACGCTCTGTTCCGACAGTTTCAGGTTTTTCGCAAGATCGCGGTAAGTGAGACCCCGGCTTTTCAGGATTCTTTTCACCGTGCTCAGGAGGGCGTTGAGTTCGCTCATAAAAGTCTCGTTTTTTGATACTTTTCGGTCAATATAACACAACATTCGTTATTTTAGACCATTTATGTGATTCTTTGACTATGATGTGTCCATCGGAAATCACTTTGGGAGCACACCATGAAAAAAACTTCTTTCTTTCGCAAATTCCGGGCGCTGGTCTCCGGCTTCATTCTGTCCTGCGGTCTTTTCTCTTGCAACCTTCCGGTCTTTGCCAGCGAGGTCAATATGATCCTGACGCAGTGGAGCGGCTTTCACGTGACGGTCGACGACACGAAACACGAAACCGTCTCCAGACTTGGGAAAAAAATGCGCGTCGGAGACGTTGTTTTCATCCAGAATCGGATTTACCCGTTTCAGAGGGTCAGCGTCGCCACACGAAGCTGGACCAACCACGTCGGCGTCGTCGTCGATGTTTCGGGCGAAGAGCCTATCGTCGCGGAAAGCACTTTTCCGACGTCGCGCAGGACGACGCTGTCGCGTTTTGTGGGAAAATCGAAGAGTGGGCGCGTCGCGATCAGCCGGCTGGATAAAGTTTTGAGCGAAGAAGAACAGCGAAAAATCGTCGATGCCAGCCAAAAACGCCTGGGCATTTTCTACGATACGGGATTCGACCTGAACTCGGAAAACGAATTCTGCTCGCGCTTCGTCCGTGAAATTCTGGCGGAGTCGACGGGTACGGCGGTCGGCGAGGTGGAAACCTTCGCGGAACTGCTGTCGCGCAATCCCGAAGCCGGCTTGGGATTCTGGCGCCTCTGGTTTTTTGGAAGAATTCCGTGGAGCCGTCAAACGGTCACGCCGGCGAGCCTCTTGCGCGACCCGCGTTTCCACACGGTTTTCGACGGATACGCGCATACTGAAAAGAGCTGAAAGAACAAGGGAGTAGTCATGAAAAAAATAATCGTCTTCATCCTGCGGCGGACTTTTCAACTGCTGTTCCGCGTCAGGATAAACGGGAGCGTCGATTGCCTGGACGCGAAGAAGCTGCTGATCATAGCGAACCACGAATCTTTTCTCGACGGTGTCCTGCTCGGTCTCTTCCTTCCTTTCGACCCGGTTTTCGTCGTCCATACCTCGGTGACGAAGCGATTCTTCTTCCGCTTCGTTCTTGCGATGACCGACTATCTTGCCGTCGATACAAGCAGCCCCATGAGCATCAAAAAAGTCGTCAAGCTCGTCGAATCGGGGCGTCCGGTCGTGATCTTCCCCGAAGGCCGGATCACGGTGACGGGTTCGATGATGAAGGTCTATGAAGGTCCGGCTTTCGTCGCCGCCAAGACGAACGCGACGGTGTTGCCGGTTCGGCTCGACGGCGCGGCGCGCTCGTATTTCAGCCGGCTCGCGGGAAGGATTCCGCGCAGCCTGTTCCCGCGAATCACGCTCTCGATCCAGAAGTCTGCCGTGATCCCGCTGCCGGAAGATTCTTCGCCCAAGGCGCGCCGCCGCAAGGCGGGCGACGCGATGCGCCGCCTGATGCAGAAAATGCTTTTCGAGTCGCGCCCGAAGCTGACGCTTTATTCGGGCTTTCTAGACGCGATGGAAGTGCATGGCCGAAAGTACAATATCGCCGAGGACGTAAAATCTCCGGAATACACCTACGGCGACCTGCTCAAAATGACGCTCGCGCTGGGAAGAGTCGTCGAAAAGAATTCGAGCGCGGGCGAATGCGTCGGCATTCTGATGCCGAACGTCGTCGCGACGCTCTGCATGACGATAGGCGCCGGCGCCTACGGTCGGTCGCCGGCGATGATCAACTACACGGCCGGAGGGCAGGGCATCCAGGACGCCTGCACCGCGGCGAAAATTTCGACGATCATCAGTTCGCGCGCGTTCATCGAGGAAGCGAAGCTGAAAGACGACATTTCGGCGCTCGAAGGCGTCAGGATTCTTTACCTCGAAGAAGTGCGGAACTGCCTGGGGTTTTTCGACAAACTGCGGATATTTTTCGGAATGCTTTTTCCCCGCGCGGTCGAACGCGAACGCGACCCCGAAAGTACTGCGGCCGTATTATTCACATCGGGTTCCGAGGGCAAACCGAAGGGCGTCGCGCTTTCGCATCGCGCGTTGCTCTCGAACATCGCGCAGATCCGCGCGGTGATCGATTTCTCCGAAGAAGACAAGATGCTCAATGCCTTGCCGTTCTTCCATTCGTTCGGCCTGACGGCGGGCGGTCTGCTCTCCGTCATGACCGGGACGAGGCTCTTCCTCTACCCGTCGCCGCTGCATTATCGTGTCATTCCTGAACTCGTCTACGACCGGAACTGTTCGGTCATGTTCGGGACGAGCACTTTCCTTGCGAATTACGCGAAATTCGCGCACCCCTACGATTTCTACCGCTTGCGCTACGTCGTCGCCGGCGCGGAAAAGCTCGCCGACTCCGTGCGCGACCTCTGGTTTGAAAAATTCGGAATCCGGGTACTCGAAGGTTACGGTGCGACCGAGACTGCGCCCGTCCTCGCGCTGAATACACCGATGGCGTACAGAAAGGGAACGGTCGGACAACTGCTGCCGGGGATCGAAGGCCGCCTGCTGCCCATCCCTGGAATCGAAAAGGGCGGAATGCTCCACGTTCGCGGGCCGAACCTCATGTCGGGCTACTATCGCCACGAAACTCCGGGGAAACTCCTTCCGCCGAACTCGGAACTCGGAGAAGGGTGGTACGAAACCGGCGACGTCGTA
This sequence comes from Accumulibacter sp., assembly GCA_031266435.1. Lineage (GTDB taxonomy): Bacteria > Pseudomonadota > Gammaproteobacteria > Burkholderiales > Rhodocyclaceae > Propionivibrio. Next base: position 7,371 of record JAISAZ010000039.1, on the reverse strand, counting down.
GACATCGACGAAGATAGCTTCCTGGCGATCGTCGGGCGTGTCAAGCGCTTCGCCAAGGTCGCCGGAGAAATGATTTCGCTCGACATCGTCGAAAAACTCGCGGCACACGCGACGACGGTGGGAATGCACGCCGCGTCGACGAAGACCGACAGCGCGCGCGGCGAATCGATCGTCCTGTTTACGACGGACGCGGGCTTGAAACGCGAAGCGCTGAACCAGTCGGCAAAAATACTCTCGCTCCCCGAAATCGCCCTGCCGCGCAAACTCGTCTGCGTCAATTCGCTGCCGCTTTTGCAGACCGGAAAAGTGGATTACGTCTCGCTCAAACAGATGGCCGAGGCCGCCTGATGGAAAAAACCATGATGCGGTCGGTGTTCTCGACGGGGTTGCCGGCGCTCTTCGTCGCGCAATTCTTCTCCGCGCTCGCCGACAACGCGATCCTCATCGCAGCCATCGCAATCGTCAAATCGCTCGGAGCGGAAGGTCTCATCCCTCTTTTGCAAGGCGCCTTCGTCGTTCCCTTTCTCCTGCTCGCGCCGTTTGCCGGGCAAATCGCCGACGCCTTCCCGAAAGGGCGCGTCATGCTGTTCGCAAACATCCTGAAACTCACCGGGTCGCTCCTGATGCTCGCGGGCGTCAATCCTCTGGCGGCGTACGGCGTCATCGGTGTCGGCGCGACGGTCTATTCGCCGGCCAAGTACGGGATCCTCTCGCAGATGCTCGCGCCGTCGGCGCTCGTCAAAGCGAACGGCGCGCTCGAAGGCTCGACGATCGCGGCGATCCTCCTCGGCGTGACGCTCGGCGGATTTATGGCCGACCGCTCGCTCGATCTCGCGTTTTCCGTCGTCGTCGCCGCCTACGCGATAGCGACCGTAGCCAATTTTTTCATCCCGCGCCTCGATCCGGCAAAACCCGGGACGCGCTTCGACCCGGCGGGTTTCTTCAGCGATTTTTTCACCTCGCTGAAAACGCTGTTTTCCGACCCCGATGCGCGCTTCAGTCTCTTTGGAACGAGCGTTTTCTGGGGGAGCGGCATCACCCTGCGCCTCCTGCTCTTCGCATGGGTTCCCGCCGCCCTGTCGATCGCGGACAACCGCACGCCGGCCAACCTCATGGGGATCGTTTCGGTCGGCATCGTCGTCGGCGCGGCGCTCGCGGGGGCGTTTGTCCCCCTGGAAAAAGCCTCGCGCGCGCTCGTCGGCGGTTTGTCGCTCGGCCCGCTGATCCTCGCGCTGAGCTTCGTCAGCGACTTCAAAACCGCCGCGCTGGCGATGGGTCTGATCGGAATCTGCGGCGGTTTTTTCATCGTTCCCCTGAACGCGCTTCTCCAGCGGCGGGGACACGTCAGTGTCGGCGCGGGCAACGCGCTGGCGATCCAGAATTTTGCGGAAAATTCGGCGATGCTGCTGTTCGTCGCCGTGTATTCGTCGATGAACGCTCTCGGCGTTTCGATCAACCATATCGTCGCCGGCTTCGGCACGGTGATGCTCGTCGCGACGCTGGTGATCAGAAGACTGAGGACAGAGGACTGAGGACAGAAGACAGAAGACAGAACGGCCTTCGGCCTTTGTAATCAGTTATCTGTAATCCGATGGAGGGAGTCCTGCGACATCTGACGACTGAATACAGATCACAAAGCGAGCGCCAGCGAGCGCTCCGTCTTCTGTCCTCTGTCTTCTGTCCTCTGACTTTACATTCATTTTACAGACCTTCAGGCTTGATGATAGAATGCCGCCCGTTGCGACAAAAGACCGGAATAAAAAATGTTTGCGCGTTTTATGCCCCAAGAGGGCAAGTTCTTTGGCCTTTTCAACGCCCTTGCGGAACAAATCGTTCTGGGCAGCGAAGCCTTGGTCAGTCTGCTGGCCGTCCTGAACGAGTCGGAAGAAGAGGCGATCAGGCTTGCCAAACTCATCAGCAAGATCGAGAACCACGCGGACGACATCACGCATGAAACGATGCGGCAGTTGCACAAATCCTTCATTACGCCGCTCGACCGCGACGAAATCCACCGGCTGACGACGGGGCTCGACGACATTCTCGACCTGATCCAGGGCGTCGCGCACGCGATCACGCTCTACAACGTCCGGGGTATCACGCCCGAAGCGGTCAAACTCGGCGACATCTGCCACGCCTGCTGCAAACGGGTAAAAGACGCCGTCAATCTTTTGCACTCGATGGACAACGGGAACGAGATTCTCAAAATCTGCTTCGAACTCGACCAACTCGAGTCCGACGCCGACCGCGAAATGCGCGGCGCGATGTCCCGGCTTTTCCGCGAAGAACCCGACGTGCGCGAACTCATCAAATTCAAGGCGGTCTATGAGCTTCTCGAAGTCGTGACGGACCGTTGCGACGACGTGGCGAACATCATCGAAGGCATCGTTCTCGAGAACTCCTGAAAATCCATGGAACCAACGTCAATCAGCCTGTGGGTCGTCATCTTGCTGGTTGGCATGGCGCTCGTATTCGACTTCATCAACGGTTTTCACGACGCGGCCAACGCGATCGCCACCGTCGTTTCGACCCGCGTTCTGAAGCCGCACTCCGCAGTGGCGCTCGCGGCGTTTTGCAACCTCGCGGCGATCGTCGTTTTTGATCTCCACGTCGCCTCGACGATCGGAAAAGGAACGATCGACCCCTCCATCATAGATTATCACGTCGTATTCGGCGCGCTCGTCGCCGCGATTTTCTGGGATATCGTCACCTGGTACTACGGGATTCCTTCCTCCTCGTCGCACGCGCTGATCGGCGGCCTGATCGGCGCGGCGATCGCAAAAGCGGGGTTCGGGTCGCTGATTCTTTCGGGCGTGATCAAAACCGTCGCCTTCATTTTCATCTCGCCCCTGCTCGGCATGCTCCTGGGGTCGCTCATGATGATCCTCGTTTCCTGGTTTTTCCGGAAAAGCACGCCGCGCAAGGTCGACATCTGGTCGCGGAGGCTCCAGTTGTTTTCCGTCTCCGCGTACGCGATGGGGCACGGCGGAAACGACGCGCAAAAAACGATGGGGATCATCTGGATGCTTTTGCTTTCCGGAGGCTATTTGCAGAGCAGCGATTCCGCGCCCCTGTGGATCGTGCTTTCCTGCCACGTATCGATCGGCTTGGGGACGGTCTTCGGAGGGTGGCGGATCGTCAAGCTGATGGGGCAGAAGATCACAAAACTCCGCCCGGTCGGCGGGTTTTGCGCGGAGACGGGCGGCGCCGTGACGCTGTTTTTTGCCACGATCTGCGGCATTCCGGTCTCGACGACGCACACGATCACCGGCGCGATCGTCGGCGTCGGCGCAACGAGGCGTACGTCGTCCGTGCGCTGGGGGATCGCCGGCACAATCGTCTGGGCGTGGATTCTGACGATCCCCTGTAGCGCGCTGATCGCGGCGATCTTCTGGTATCTCGGGCGGGTGCTGATTTAGCGGGTTTGACGGCATCGAATAGTAATCGAATCGAAATTCGCATTCCTTCAAAACGTATCGCGCCCGTTCCATGAGGGTAAAAGGATGCCTGAAGAAGAACTGCTTCTGATCTTTGATGCTTTCGAACGAAAAGAGAATCCGAAGATTCCGAAAAAAACGCTTTTCAAGTGGATGCGGTCGGACGATATCGAGACCCTGGCCAGCCTTTACGAATACCTCCTGAAGCCGGAATACGTGGAAAGAATAAGCCCGCCCTTGTGTCGAAACGAGTTTTCGGAACTTCTCATTCGATATTTTGATCGCTGTATTCGTTTGAATCTTGATGTGGATTGGTGTTACGGCCGTTACGAAGCGGGATGGTCCTTGGTGAACTGGTTTGCGTATTTCTGGAAAGACAAGGAGGCTTCGAGCAGGATTCTCGCAAAGATCAAGGCGTGGTTGGCCGCCCTGTACAAAAACTCGGACGAAGAAATCAGGCTTTGCATCGTGAATGCAACGCTGGAGCACCTGTTCGAAAAACGTGCGGTCGCCCATTACTTCTCGAATTGGAAAAACGACCCCGTTCTGGCTGTTGCCTACGCGCAAGCCTGCGAGTGGACGACGTATATGCCGAAGGATTTGAAGGGGCAACTGGAATGGCCGTGGAAGCGCTCTTCGAAAATGAAGTCGGTATAGCTTGGGCTGAGGAACGAGAGCCACAATGATCGTGGGGCGGTATGAAAAAGCGGTTCCCGGCGGTAACGCCGCTGTTAACTGATCTGATTCCTGACATCTGATCCCTGTTGGGCACGGCACGCCGTGCCCCTACGAAAACCCGCGAATACGGTAACCCAAGCAACTTTCCCCCTGATAAGGGGGAAATGAAGGGGGTTTATGACGATTTGGCGAGCGTCGGCGGGTTGGCGTCGAACGGCGCGCGATCTTGTAGGGGCACGGCGCGCCGTGCCCCTGCGCGCTTATCTCAATCTCTGCGGGCATGCCGAAACCACGACCCCCTTTATTTGCGCGTTGAATTCGAATCCGCGTTTTGCTTCAATAAAGGTACGTAGAAATGGAGAAATTCGCTTATCGTCATGCTTAAAATCAATTCGTCCGCGCCGTATTCCCTTTTGTTTTCTGGAAGCCCAGCGTATTTTTTCAGCAATTCATCCCTGTCAAGCAAAGGCGTAATTTTTTCCAGTACCTCGTCGGAAAACAGGTCAAGGCGATTGCTTTTATCGTAAGGATAAAGCTCAATCAACATAATATCTTCCATCTTGTAGTCATACGAAAGTATTTCGATCGGGACTTTCAATGCGTTGGCCAAAATTGAGAGAACGGCATAGGCTTGGTATTTTTCACGATCATCGAAACCAATCTCGGAAAAAAATGTGTCGATAGAATAAGGCTTAAAACATAATAACTTCTGATGCCAACGTTTCCTCGCGGCGTTCGTTTTTTTTCCATCCAGGGTGATGTTTACAGCAAGATAAGCAAGCAGGCCGAAAATCAAAACAAAAACAAGAATTGGGGAATTGAAAATGAAGGGGATCGAAGCGAGGGAAATAAGGGCAACGAACCATGTAATCTTGTTCATAGGTCCCGGTTATTCTTTTTCGAGAATTGCGGTTTTCACCCGCTCGTTTTTCCCTTCGTTGGGGTTCGCTACGCTCACCCCGACGACCCTTGCGCGCTTTGAGCAGAGCAGCGTAAATAAACAAGGTAATCCCCCGGCTCTGCCGGGGGACAGTAAAAGTTTGACGTTTACTGAAGTATTCGATGTGATGGGGTATAACGAGTTTGGAGATGTCATAGAGGATATTTCAACGGGGTTTTGACTTTGGATTGCGAAAAGCCCCCTTTGAGGGGGCCGCAATCCCGAAAGCCCCCGGCTTTGCCGGGGGATGGTTACTACAGCGCAAACGGCTATGTCATTTTCTCAATGATTGTTCTTTGCGCCATCGATTAATATGTATACTAGCGAAATAAAAAAACTCAAGACAACATGAAAAAAAACCTATGAAGGGGAAAAAGTAAAATAGCAAAGAGTACGCATTTCCCATTTTTGAGGCATGTATAAAAATGAAGAATAAAATGGAACCTCCAAGCATTCCATATACAATTCGCCATTTGGATCGAGATCTGGGTTCAATACAATAGAGAACACCAAAAATCATAGCAGAAAACAAGATTAATATCGCATACAGGATAAGGAAACCAAAAGCCTGATTAAATGGATTAAAAATCCCAATATCATCATATTGAAGGCACCCAAAGGTAGCGCATAAACAGCCACCGACAATAACTCCGTAAACGATTTGCCGCTGAACACCAAAACCAAGCGGGAGGAATCTCCGCGAGACTGCATCGTAAAACCTATTTATCGGCTCTTGAATCAGAACAACAAGAAAAAAAGAAATGCTTGATGAAAAAATAACAAGCCACCACATTTTACTGAGGAAATCCAATTCTAATAATAATGAACGCATTATATAAATGGCGTATCTGATTTTAATAATAAAATATAAAATTATTCGTCTTTCTCTTCTTTAAAAAACAAAATCCAAAATGCAAGTTGTATTGATATCAGCGATGCGCACAATTTCAAATAAAAAAAGACGTCAATATATACTGACATATCTGAATAATTACGAAAACGGAAAACGATCCCCAAAAAAGACGAAAAACCAAATAGCACGAGAGCGTGGATGGAAACAATAACAAAAAGCGCTCTGAAAAAGCGACGCCAAGTTACCCTCAATTTTCACACCCGTTACATTTCTCCTCATAAGTTTTTTCCATTTCGCGAATTACATAATAGACTCTTAGAATTTCTGTGCCCCAAATGACACGATCCTGTCCGCTTACAAAATCTTCTCCTCGAAGAAAAACATTTAGCCCTCCCCAAGCATTTTTTATCATCCCAATTCCAGCAAATATATAGTCAGTCTCTAACTCATTTACTGCATTCCGGTAGGTTTCTGAGCTAGATTTAAAGAGCTGTCCCCTGTAACCATAGGGATCACCATCTTTTTGCAAACCATAATCTTTTCCTTTAGGAAGTGGGGCGCCCGGTTTAATGTCTTCCATCAGTCGTTCTATTTGTTCAATAGTTCCCCATTCTCTTTCGATTTCCTCAAGGATTCGTTCGCATTCTTCTTGGCTAAACCCAAGCCACCCAAGAAGATCAATCAGAGAAATTGGATTCCCGCTCACATACGCGTATGTATTGATTCCTCCCGCCAGTCCAATCGGATCCGACTGTCCATAACGTCCGAGACCGGGGAAATAGTGGTCGCGGTAGTAGTTGTAGTGCGTTCCCGTCTCTTGGTCGTAGTATTGCCCCGGAAAGCGCAGGTTGAACGTGAAGGGCGTCCCGGTACTTCCGGGGTCTTCATCGGGCGCGCTCGTGCCGAAGGGTTCGGAGAGCGGTGTGTTTTGCCATACGGGCTGATTCTGCGTGTCGGTGATCAGGCGCGGCGTATTCAGGTGATCCGCGTGCAGATAAAAGATTTCCGTCGCTTGCGCTTGGCTCAATCCTGCCAGACAGAACAACGCAGCCGCTATTTGACGCATCCACGTACTTTTGGTGTTTTGCATGACCGTCTCCTTACTGGATGATCGCGATCGGCGTTGCGCCGAGCCAGACGTATTCGCGTTGTACCGTTCCAGCGGCGTTGCTCTCGGCGATCAACTGACCCGACGGGGCGTAGTGGTAGTAGGTTCCTCCCTTCTTGATCCGCTGACCGAGTGCGTCGACACGATAGTCAGTTGTTTGGCTTCCGACAGTCGTTTGCTTCAACCTCCCCAAAGCGTCGTAGACGTATTGATTCCCTCCGTCGTTTGTAACGCTCCCGGTCGCGTCGTAAGTGAAGCTCCGCGTCGGCGTTCCGGTCACGCTTTGCAGACGGTTGCTCGTCGATTGGATCGTGTAGCTCTGCGTCGTCCCGCCGATCGTTTGACTCGTCCGGTTGCC
>JAISAZ010000001.1 GCA_031266435.1 Accumulibacter sp. | reverse complement strand
ATCGTCGCGCCGTCGTCGAAGCTCTCGACAACGCGTACCTGGCACACGACGACCCTGGCGTCGGACTTTGGTGTGGAAGAAGCCGACGAAGACGCTCTGTACGCGGCGATGGATTGGCTCCTCGCGCGTCAGGACGCGATCCAGAAGAAACTCTCGGCACGCCACCTGAAGACCGGAGGGCAAGTCCTGTACGACCTGAGTTCGAGTTATTTCGAAGGGACGCACTGTCCCCTGGCACGTTTGGGCTACAACCGGGACGGCAAGAAAGGAATGCTCCAGGTCAATTACGGATTGATGACCGATGGTCGCGGGTGTCCGGTCGCCGTGACGGTTCATGCGGGGAATGTCTCCGACAGTCGAACCTTTTTACTCGAAGTCGAGCGTCTGCGCAAAGACTTCGGGATCGAAGACGTGGTGCTGATAGGCGACCGAGGGATGATTGGGAAGACGACGATCGAGCATTTGCGCGAAATGCCGGGGATGTGCTGGATCACGGGGCTGAAGAGTCCGTCGATTCGTGCCTTGGTGGAGGGAGGGCAGATCCAGATGGGCCTGTTCGACGAACGCAATCTGCTGGAGATTCACTCGCCGGCGTATCCGGGCGAGCGGCTGATGGTGTGCAGGAATCCGTCCTTGGCGTACTTGCGGGCGAAGACGCGGGAAGCCTTGCTGGACGCGACGGAAGAGAAGTTGCGGGTGATCCAGGCGGGGGTTGTGGCGGGTCGGCGCAAGGGGGCCGAGGCGATTGGTCTGGCGGTGGGCAAGGTGATCAATCGCTATAAGGTGGGCAAGCATTTCGCACTCGAGATCGGCGAGCGGCAGTTCACTTTTACGCGCAAGACTCAGGCGATTGCATCCGAGGCGGCGCTGGACGGCCTTTATATCATTCGTACGAATGTGGCGCCCGGGCGTATGGAGGCTGCCGAGTGTGTGCGCAACTATAAGGCCTTGGCTCAGGTGGAGCGTGCTTTCCGTACCTTGAAGACGACGGGCTTGAAGGTGCGTCCGATTTATCACCGGACGGCCGATCGGGTACGCGCGCATCTTCTTTTGTGTATGCTCGCTTACTACGTTGAGTGGCATATGCGCGAGGTGTGGCGCGAACGGATGTTCGCCGACGCGGATTTGTCCGCCAAAGCGACGCGTGACCCGGTCGCGCCGGCGCAACGTTCCCTCTCTGCGCGACGCAAGATCAGTCGTCGCGCACTCGACGATGGGGCACCGGTGCAGAGCTTCTCGACTCTGATGGCGGAGCTTTCCACGCTCGTGCGTAATACGTGTCGCATTCCGGGGGCGGCCGATTCTTCCAGCTTCGAGGTGCTCACTACACCCACCCCCGCGCAGCGCCGCGCGCTCGATCTTGTCGAGCTTATCCACTTGTAGTCAGAAACCCGACACCTCGTCCTTCGTCAAAACCCGCTCTGGCAACGAAATTGTACTCATCAAGGGGGGAACTTCGGGCTAATCAGTGATTGGCGAATTTCGCTTTGCGGGTTCAGTTTTTTCCCATCCACCTGGGGCACCCTCACTCGTATTCGGCGCGAGGAGCCTGAAAATCTACGTCAGCTTGATTTTCTCCGGCGAAGACGTGTTCCTCCTCGAACTCCTCGACCCACTCTGCCAACTTGCGCCGCAAGAGAGACTTGTCGGGGAGATAAAGGCTGTACGCCGAGGCGTAGATCTTGCTGTCCTCCGGCAGGGTGAGTTCGACGATGTTGTCGTTCTTTTTGCTACACAGGAGGATGCCTATCGTCGGGTTTTCAAATGTCCGTTTGACGTAGCGGTCGAAGTAATTGACGTACATCAGCATCTGTCCCAAGTCCTGGTGTTTCAGTTCGGCGACCTTGAGGTCAATGAGGACATAGCATTGGAGCAGACGGTTGTAAAAAACGAGGTCTACATAGAACGACTTCTCGTCAAAGGAGAAGCGCTTCTGGCGAGCCTCGAACAAGAAACCCTTGCCAAGTTCCAGCAGGAACTTCTGGAGGTTGTCTATCAGAGCTTGTTCCAAATCTGACTCGCTGTATTCGGCACGTTCCTCAAGCCCCGTAAACTCCAACACATAAGGTGACTTGAAGATGTCGCGCGGACTTTCGACGGTCTGCCCTTCGTTCGCCAAAGCCATAAGCTGGTCTTTGTCGCGGGACAGCCCCAGCCGCTCGTAGAGCGAACTGCCGACCTGACGCCGCAACTGTCTGACCGACCACTGCTGGCTCGTCGCTTCGATTTCGTAAAAACGGCGGGCGGCAAGGTTTTCGATTCGCATCAAAATTTGGTAATGCGACCAGCCCAATTTGAAAACAGCAGACAGTGTCTGCTGTTTTCGCGTATCGGCATCAAAAACGCTAATCAGTGATTCGCCAATTTCAGATTTGGCAGACAGTGTCTGCTGAATTGACGGCGCGTAGACTTGGTAAAATTTTCTTATGCCCTGCAAATTCACGACCGAAAAGCCCCGCCCGTACTGCTCGGTAAGGTATTCGGACAGACCCTTTATCAGGCTTGCGCCGTATTTCGCCCGCTTTTGCCCCTGCTGTTCACGCTCCACAATCATACGTCCGATTTCGTAATAGGCCGTGACAATCGTGGCGTCCAACTGCTGTTTGGCAAACTGGCGAGCCGCCGCGAAGAGGTCGGCAACCTGCTTGTAAAACTCCGTATCGTCGCCCTGCGTAGTTCTGGCTAATTTCTTCTCATCCACCTGGATCACCCTCACTTGTATTTGGCGCGAAGCGGCTGACATCGTCGTTCATTCCATATCCAGTCCATCCCTACCATTGTCGACTTCGCCTTGCTGTACTACCTGTACTGTCTGCGGCTCGTCTTCTCGGTATGAATGAACTGGAAAAGGAATAAGAAGCCCTATTGAACCGCTACTCCTCCGCTTCGAGCGATTTTAACGCGTAGAGTTCTTCGAGCGCTTCTTTCGGCGAAAGCTCGTCGGGGTTGATGAGGGCGAGGTGCGCGAGCGCAGGGGGTTTGGCTTCGGGCGCGCGTGGGCGTTCGGGGAGGCGCAATAGCGGGGTGAAGAGGTCGGGCTGGATCGGGTCGATCGCCGCGGCGCGCTCTTCGAGTTCGCGCAGTTTGCGCTTCGCTTCGCGGATGACGGGGTTGGGGATCCCCGCGAGCGCGGCGACCTGGATTCCGTAGCTTTGGTTGGCCGGTCCCTCTTCGACGGCGTGCAGGAAGACGATCTTTTCGGCGTGTTCGACCGCGTCGAAGTGGATGTTCGAGAGTTCGGCGTATTCGCCGGAAAGCAGCGTCAGTTCGAAATAGTGCGTGGCAAAGAGCGTCAGCGAGCCGTTCTTTTCGACCAGGTGGCGGCAGATCGCGAACGCGAGCGCCATCCCGTCGAAAGTCGAGGTGCCGCGCCCGACCTCGTCCATCAAGACGAGGCTGTTCGGCGTCGCGTTGTGGAGAATCGCTGCCGATTCGGTCATTTCGACCATGAAGGTCGAACGACCCGACGCGAGGTCGTCGGACGCGCCGATGCGCGTGAAAATCCGGTCGATCGGGCCGAAAATGGCGCGGCGCGCCGGGACGAAACTTCCGACGTAGGCGAGTAGCGCGATGAGCGCCGTTTGGCGCATATAGGTCGATTTCCCGCCCATGTTCGGGCCGGTGATGAGGAGCAGCCGCCGGTCGGGGAAAAGGCGGACGTCGTTGGGGATGAAGGATTCGCCGTCGGGCATCGTGTTCTCGACGACGGGGTGGCGTCCGCCCTCGACGACGAGGCAGGTTTCGGAGGCGAATTCGGGACGGCAGTAATTCTTCGAGAGCGCGACATCGGCAAACGCCGCGAGGAGGTCGAGATGCGCCGCGGCGCGGGCGACTTCCTGCAGGGCTTCCAGTTCGGGCTGGAGCGCGGTGAGCAAGTCGTCGTAAAGCCGTTTTTCGAGCGCGAGCGCGCGGTCCTGCGCCGAGAGCGCCTTGTCCTCAAAAGCCTTGAGTTCCGGTGTGATATAGCGCTCGGCGTTCTTGAGCGTTTGCCGGCGTCGGTAGTCGTCGGGGACGCGCGCGGCGTTTGCGTGCGTGACCTCGATGTAAAAGCCGTGAACGCGGTTGTACTCGACCTTCAGGCCGGGGATTCCGGTGCGCTCGCGCTCGCGTGTTTCGAGATCGACCAGGAAGGAACCGCAATCGTCGTTGATGCGGCGTAACTCGTCGAGTTCGGCGTCGTAGCCAAGCGCGATGACGCCGCCTTCGCGGATCAGCGCCGCCGGCTCCGGCAGGATCGCGCGGGCAAGGAGGTCGCGCGTCTGACCAGGCTCGGCGAGGCCGGAGCGGATTTTTTGCAGAAGGGGCGCGGGCGCGTCTTCGAGGAGCGAGCGCAGGCGGGGGAGGCGGCTCAAGGACTCGCGCAGGCTCGAAAGCTCGCGCGGCCTCGCGCTGAACAGGGCGATGCGTCCCGCGATACGTTCGACATCGGCGAAACCGCGCAGGCTTTGCCGTATTTTTCCGAGCGATGCTCCGTCGAGCAGGGATTGAACGGCGTCGTGGCGCGCGGCGGCAAGATCGGGCGCACGCCGGGGGTGGTGGAGCGCGTGGCGCAAGGTGCGGGAACCCATCGACGTGACGCAGACGTCGAGCAGGCTGAATACGGTCGGCGACGGCTGCCCGCGCAAGGTTTCGGTCAATTCGAGGTTGCGGCGCGTCGCGGCGTCGAGTTCGATATACGTGTCGTCGTGCTCGACGACGAGCGCGCGGACGTGCGGGAGCGAGCGCGTCTGCGTCGCCTGCGCGTAGCGCAGGAGCGCGCCGGCGGCGGCGATCGCCGGACGCAAGCGGTCGGCGCCGAAGCCAGAGAGCGACGTGGTTTGGAAGTGCGCGCAAAGCTCGCGCTCGGCGGTTTTTACGTCGAAATGCCAGTCGGGCTGCCGCGTGATCGAAGTTTCCGGTGTGAAGGGAAGCTCCTGGCTCTCGGCGACGACGAGTTCCGCCGGACGGATGCGTTCCATGATCGCGGTGAATTTATCGCGCGCGACTTCGCTGACGCGGAATTCGCCGCTCGCGAGATTCAGCCACGCCAGTCCGGCGAGGCGCGCCGTGACGACGACGGCGAGCACGGGCGCGTCGCGTTTATCGTCGAGCAGCGCGGCGTCGGTCAGCGTTCCGGGCGTGACGATGCGCGAGACGGCGCGTTCCATGAGTCCCCGACCCGCCGCCGCCGAGTCTCCGACCTGTTCGCAGATGACCGCCGATTTTCCGAGCTTCACGAGCTTTGCGAGGTATTGCTCGATCGCGTGGTAGGGTACGCCGGCCATCTTGATCGGCATCCCGGCGTCGCGGCCGCGCGTCGTCAAGGTAATGTCGAGCAGCGCGGCGGCTTTTTCGGCGTCTTCGAAAAACAGTTCGTAAAAGTCGCCCATCCGGTAAAAGAGCAGGAGGTCCGGATACTGCGCCTTGATGCGCAGATAGTGTTGCATGACGGGAGTATGCTTCCCGATTTCGTGCGTCGCATTCATACGAGTACTGCCAGGGGGGTGTCAGACGGAGAGCGCGGGAGTTCCGTGTTTTTGGATGATCTGGAGGAGTTGGGCGAAGATTTTCGGTGTGCCGGCGACGAGATTGCCGTTTTTCAGGTACGCGCCGCCGCCCGACAGGTCGCTGACGAGGCCGCCGGCTTCGAGGATGAGCATGCAGCCCGCCGCCATGTCCCAGGGACAGAGGCCGAATTCCCAGAAAGCGTCGAGGCGGCCGCACGCCACGTACGCGAGGTCGAGCGAAGCGGCGCCGGGACGGCGGATTCCCGATGTTTTTCCGGTCAATTCCCTGAAAATGTTCATATAGGCGTCGAGGTGGTCGAAAACCTTGAACGGGAAACCCGTTCCGATCAGCGATTTTTCGAGATGGAGGCATTTGCTGACGCGGATTCGGCGCGCGTTCAGGTAGGCGCCGTCGCCCTTCGCGGCGGTGAACATCTCGTTTCGTAGCGTGTCGTAGACGAGGCCCAGCGTGAGCTGCCCCCGGTGCGCAAGCGCGATCGAAATGGCGTATTGGGGAAATCCGTGGATGAAATTCGTCGTTCCGTCGAGCGGATCGATAATCCATTGGTATTCGCTGCCCGAATCCTTTCCGGCGAAAGCCCCGGATTCTTCTGCTAGAATCCCGTAGTCGGGGTAGGCTTCGCGCAGGATGTCGATGATGGCGTTTTCGGCGGCCTTGTCTATCTCGGTGACGAAGTCGCGCTGCTGTTTCACCGTAATCTTGAGGTGTTCGACGTCTTGCGAGGCGCGGTTGATGATCTGGCTCGCGCGGCGCGCGGCCTTGACCATGATATTCATGGCGGGGTGCATCAGGGCGGAGGACATGGTTTCTTCTTCAAAACTTTCAAAAATCGCCGGAAGGCAAGGCGTCGATTCGCGTCCGGCGCGGCGACGTTCGACAGTTTGGTCAGGGTCGATGAGTACCGTATTTTAATATGTTTCCATTTCCAAATCCTCCCTTCCTTCGTCGACCTCGCCTTGCCGTGCTGCCGCTACTGTCTGTGGCGCGTTCTTCCTGGGCATGAACGATCTGGAAAAGGGATGAATCTCACGAAGGCTGAATCCCCGTGCGCGCGGCTCGACGCGATTCGCGTCGTCCTTTCCAGTCCGAGCCATCCGGGGAACATCGGCGCGGCGGCGCGCGCGATGAAGACGATGGGGGTCTCGCGCCTTTCGCTCGTCGCTCCCGAAAAATTTCCGCACCCCGACGCGACGGCGCGTTCGGCGGGCGCGGAAGACATCATCAAAGCGGCGGAAATCTTTCCGACGACCATCGAGGCGCTCGGGGAAACGGTTTTCGTGTTCGCCGTGAGCGCGCGCCCCCGCAGGCTCGGCCCGGAATCGGTCTGCGCGCGCGACGCGGCGCTCGAAGCCTTGGCGGCTACCGAACACGGTGAGGTTGCGTTTCTCTTCGGCAACGAGACTTCGGGACTTTCCAACGACGAGCTTATGCGCTGCCAGCGCGTCGTCCGCATTCCGGCGAACCCGGAGTATTCGTCGCTGAACCTGGGCGCCGCAGTCCAGGTTCTCTGTTACGAATTGCGCTGCGCTGCCCTCGGCGCTTCCCCGTCTCCCGCGCTCGGCGCTTCCCAACCCGCCACTCCCGGCGCTTCTTCGACCTCCGCCTCGCCCGCCGCGCCGATCGCCGATGTCGAACGCTTTTACGAACACCTCGAATCGGTGATGACCGAGACGGGTTTCCTCGACCCCGCGCAGCCACGCCGTCTGCTGCCGAAACTGCGTCGCCTTTTCGGGCGCGCGCGGCTCGAACGCGACGAAGTCAATATCTTGCGCGGGATTCTCGACGCGGTCGAAAAAAGGATACGACACCCATGACTTTTGCTCAAATACTCAAAATCGTCTTCAAATTGGCCCTTGGGCTGGCGCTTGCCTTCGTCGCCTTTGTGGGCTTCATCCTCGTTTCCTTTTCCGGGAACCGCTTCGATATTTCCTTCTACCCTTTCGCGGCGGTCGCCACGCTCATCGCCTACTTCGCGCTGGTCTTTGGAGAGCGGAAAAAACGCATACTCGTCGCCTACGGCGCCGGCATCGTCGTACTCCTGTCGATCTATGGCGCCCACGAATACCTCGTGTACAAGGACGCACAGGTCCCCGTCGTGAGAAACGACATCGACTTCGGCCAGTACGCGCCTTTCTCCCGGAACGTACCGCGCCTCCCCCAAGCGGCGACGCTCAAAATCAGAGACGAAATCCCCGTGCTCGACGGTGCGTTGGCGCTCTACCCGCTTTACGCCGCGTACGCGACGGCGCTTTACCCCGAACGCGATTATTCCGTAAAGATGTATTACGGTAACAGGATACAAATACCCCACGGTTATTATGCCGGCGGGGATTTCGCGGGTGATCGCGGAGGGGATCGCAAAAAAGAAGAAAAAAACTCTCATCAAGTCCATTTCACGAACACGATCGACGGCTTCATGGGGCTTTTGGACGGCCGCGTCGATATCTTTTTCATGGCAGAGATTTCCGAAGAACAAAAAAAGATGGCGGAGGAGAAAGGCGTCAAGTTGAAATACACGCCGCTCGGAAGGGAGGCCTTCGTCTTCTTCGTCAACGCGAAAAATCCCGTCGAAGATTTGAGCCTCGAACAGATCCGGGCGATTTATTCGGGGAAGATCACGCGCTGGGACGATTTGGGCGGGCGCGGTGCGATCAAGGCTTTTCAGAGAAACTGGAATTCGGGCAGCCAGAGCGCGCTCCTCCGGGTCATGGGCGAGATTCCGCTGACCAAACCGCCGACCGTCGAGCGCAAGGGTTCGATGGGCGGGATCATCGACGTCGTCGCGGACTACAAGAACCACGACAACGCGATCGGATTTTCCTTCCGCTACTTCACGAACGTGATGGTCAGGAACGACCAGATCAAGTTGCTGAAAATCGACGGTGTCGCGCCGACGGTGGAGAATATCCGCAACGGCAGCTACCCGCTCGCCGCGCCGTATTACGCGATCACGCGCGAGGACACGAAAAACCCGAACGTCCCGAAAATGCTCAGGTGGTTCGTCTCCGAGCAGGGGCAAGCGCTCACGAGGAAGGTGATGGAGGAGTGAGGCAGGGATCAGGAATCAGGAATCAGGGATCAGATCAGTGAGCGGCGGCTTCGCCGCCGCGTGGACGAAAACCCACCCACCACGCATAGGTTGGGGTGAGCGTAGCGATGCCCAACATCGGAGCGCAACCCGGTGTCCAGCGATGGCCTCCGTAGGGGCACGGCGTGCCGTGCCCAGGATTTGATTCCGTTTCCAAACCACCCTTATCACATCATTCATACGTATGCGGAATCGTTGTGGCTCTCGTTCCTCAGCCCAACCTATACCGCCGATCGGTTTTCATCTGATCCCTGAAAGGGCACGGCGTGCCGTGCCCCTACGCGCGGTGTCATACCTTCGCGCGCAATGTGCCCACTTTTTTGAAAGCGGAATTACTTGACGCGCGCGCGGTATTCGTTCGTGCGGGTGTCGATTTCGATCTTGTCGCCGATTTCGACAAACGCCGGGACGGCGAGTTCAAGGCCGGTCGAGATACGCGCCGGTTTCATGACCTTGCCCGATGTGTCGCCCTTGACGGCGGGTTCGGTGTAGATCACTTCGCGCACGAGCATCGTCGGAAGTTCGATCGAAATCGCCTTGCCGTTGTAGAAAACGACTTCGCAGGGCATGCCGTCTTCGAGGTAGGGCAGGGCGTCGGTCATGCATTCCTTTTCGATCTCGTACTGGTTGTATTCCGAGTCCATGAAGACGTACATCGGGTCGGCCAGGTAGGAGAAAGCGACTTCCTTGCGGTCGAGTTGAACCGTGTCGAATTTGTCGTCGGCGCGGTAGACCGCTTCGCTCGGCGTACCCGTCAGGAGGTTTTTCATTTTCATCTTGACGACCGAGGCGTTGCGGCCCGATTTGCTGAATTCGGCCTTGAGGACGACCATGGCGTCGCTGCCGACCATAAATACGTTGCCGGCGCGGAGTTCTTGAGCTGTTTTCATAGTTCAGATGGGAGAATTGGCGATGGGGAAAAATTAAACCCACAATTATAGCTTGGATAAGCAGAATTTCACCAGCGAACGACAGAGGTCGTCGTGTTTTTTCAGGGTTTTCGCCCAGGTTTTGGCGTGTTCGCGCAGTTCGGGGAGGCACGCGATCCATTCGGCGCAGGTTTCGGGTGAAAAACGGGTTTCGTTCCATTCGCGGTGAAAGGCGCGAACGGCTTTTGACGCCTCGCGCGACAGGTTTTGGCAATACAGATCGAGAAAGGCGTCGAGTTTGGCAAAATGCGCCTTGTCTTCCTGCGGGTAGACATGCCATATGAAGGGTTTTTCGGCCCATTGCGCGCGGACGAAGGAATCTTCTCCGCGTACGAAAAGGATGTCCGAACAGTGAAGCAGCGCGTCGAATCGCGTTTGAGGGACGAAGGCGGGCAGGGTGAGGAATTCGAGCCGACCGCGCGAGCGCGTTTTTTCCGAAAGCGCGGCGTTTCCGAAAGACATTTTCATCGGCGCGCGCGGCGGGGCGATGCAGCGGAACGGTACGCTTCCCGACGTGAGAAAGTCCAATAAGCCCGGAATCGCCGCGTTTTCGTAGGCGAAGAGAAACAAGGTTTGCGTTTCCGGCGCGGGCGCGGCGAGTCCCAGCGTTTTCCAGAACGCTTCCCGGTCTTCGGGAGAATCGGCGAGGCGTCGAAGGTCTTCTTCGAGGTCGCGTTCGCGCAGCAGGCCGCCGGTTTTTTCGGTGAATCCCGGAAAGAAAAAATACGTGGTGCGCGGCAGGTGCGGGTGCGGCGAGGGCAGGGCGTGGCAGCCCTCGACCCAGCGTTCCGCGCTCAGGTATTCCAGATTGATCCAGACGGCACGGGGAGACGCGGACACCATCGCCTTGGAATACGAGTCCGGCGCGTGACACCCGAAAGCCTCGACGACGACGTTCGCGGGCGGGGCGACGGGGGTGAGGTCGGCGGCGTTTTTGCTCCACGCGCGTATTTCGACGCCCAGGATGCATTGGACGCTCATCGAGGACGAAATTTCCGGGCAGATCGTCCGAAAAGCGACGAGGTCGTCGACCCACAGTCGAACCGTGAAATGGTATTCCGCGTACTCGCGCTTGAGCTGCCTCGCCAGACGCCACGCGACGCCGACATCGCCGTAATTGTCGACGACGGCGCAGAAAATGTCCCAGCAAAGCGGAGGAGCGTTCATGGAAACACCTTGAGGCGTGATAACATCAAAACCTGTATCGCGTTGATCGACCGTCCGCGACGCGACGCGCGGTGGGCGCTTCGTAAAATGAAACCATTCCTTTTCCAGTTCATTCATACCGAGAAGACGAGCCGCAGACAGTACAAGTAGTACGGCAAGGCGAAGTCGACAAAGGTAAGGATGGACTGGAAATGGAATCAGACGCGATTTTACGCATTTTCGCATGAATGAAACCTTCGATCCCAAGACGCTGCTTTCGACGCTGACCGAACTTCCGGGCGTCTATCGCATGCTCGACGCCGGAGGAAGCGTCCTCTACGTCGGCAAGGCCAAGAATCTGAAAAAGCGCGTTTCCTCGTATTTTCGAGAAAACCTGCCGAGTCCGCGCATTGCCCTGATGGTCTCGCAAATCGCTTCGGTCGAGACGACGGTCACCCGCTCCGAAGCGGAAGCGCTTCTGCTCGAAAACAATCTGATCAAAAGCCTCGCGCCGCGCTACAACATTCTTTTTCGGGACGACAAATCCTACCCTTACATCATTCTGACGCACGACGCCTTCCCACGGCTCGGTTTCTTCCGGGGCGGAACGAACCGCAAGGCCGACTATTTCGGGCCTTTCCCCTCGTCGACGACGGTACGCGAGAGCATCAATCTTCTCCAGAAGATGTTTCGCCTGCGCACGTGTGAAAATTCGGTCTTCGCCAACCGTTCGCGCCCCTGCCTGCTTTACCAGATCAAGCGCTGCTCGGGCGCGTGCGTGGGCCTCGTCACGCCGGAGCACTACGCGCTCGACGTCCAGATGGCTTCGATGTTCCTGAAGGGGAAGCGCCAGGAGGTCATCGTGCGGCTCGGCGCCGCGATGGACGAAGCGGCGAAAAATCTCGACTTCGAGTCCGCCGCGCTTTGCCGCGATCAAATCCAGTCGCTGCGCCAGATACAGGATAAACAATACATCGAAAGCGACCGCGAGGACGACGCGGACATCGTCGTCGTCGTCGAAGACGAGGGTATGGTCTGCGTGAATCTGGCGATGATCCGCGACGGGCGGCATCTCGGCGACAAACCCCAGTTTCCGAGCAACGTCGGCGGAAATTCGCCCGACGAAGTCCTCGTCGCTTTCCTGTATCAGCATTACGACGCGCGCCCGATTCCAGCGCGGATCTATTTGAACCGAACGCCGGATACTTCCGAACTCGCCGAACTTTCCGAAACTTTTGCGAGCCTCGCGGCGCGGCCCGTGCGGATACTCTCGCCCCGGAATACGACGCAGAAAGTCTGGCTCGACATGGCCGAGCAGAACGCGCGTCTGGCGATTTTCGCGCGTCGCGCCGGACTGTCGAACCAAAGGAAGCGTGTCGACGCGCTGACCGCGTTCTGCGGCATCGAATGCGAAGAGGGGAAGGAAATCCGCATCGAGTGTTTCGACGTAAGCCATACGCAGGGCGAATCGACGGTCGCCTCGTGCGTCGTTTATCAAGGCGGCGGAATGCGCAAGTCGGAATACCGGCGCTTCAACGTCCAGGGCATCACGCCGGGCGACGACTACGCGGCGATGCGGCAGGTGATCCGTCGGCGTTACGCGAAAGTCGTTTCCGGCGAGAGCGTCACGCCCGACCTGATCCTGATCGACGGCGGGAAGGGGCAACTCGCCTCGGCGCACGCCGTCATGGAAGAACTTGGCCTCTCGCTCTTGCCGATGGTCGGCGTGGCCAAGGGCGAATCCCGAAAACCCGGCCTCGAAACACTCGTTTTCACAAATGGGCGCGAACCTGTACAATTACCGCCGGAACACCCCGCGCTGCATTTGATTCAGGAAATCCGCGATGAAGCGCACCGTTTTGCGATTTCGGGACACCGGTCGCAAAGAAGCCGAAAGCGGACGGCATCGCGGCTCGACGAGATCGAAGGCGTCGGGCCGAAAAAACGAAAAGCACTGCTTTCGCACTTTGGAGGGTTGCAAGGCTTAAAAGACGCCGGAGTCGACCAGTTGTCCTCCGTTCCCGGAATCAGCAAGGCGCTCGCTACGGCCATCCACGCCGCGTTTCACTGATGTTATTCAATATTCCGACTTTGCTGACGTGGCTGCGTATCATTCTGATACCGCTGTTCACGGCGATCTTCTATTTTCCCGAAGCCTGGTTCTCCTTCCCTTGGCAGAACCGCTTCGCCACGCTGCTCTTCGTCGTAGCGGCCGCGACCGACTGGCTCGACGGCTATCTTGCGCGCCGCTGGAACGAAACCTCGGCCTTCGGCGCCTTCCTCGACCCCGTCGCCGACAAACTGATGGTCGCGACGGCGCTGATCCTCCTCGTACACCTCGGACGCCTCGACGCCGTCCTCGCGGTCATCATCATCGGACGCGAAATAGCGATCTCCGCGCTGCGCGAGTGGATGGCGCAGATCGGCGCGCACAAGAACGTCGCGGTCTCGATGGTTGGAAAAATCAAGACGACGGCGCAGATGGTCGCGATTCCGCTCCTGCTCTACCACGACACATTCGCCGACATCGACATCCAGCGCGTCGGCACCTGGCTGATCTACGTCGCCGCCGTCCTGACGCTCTGGTCGATGGGCTACTACATGCGGATGGCGTGGCCGCACCTGACGCGCGGAGGGCGCTGATCAGGGGACAGGAGACTGAGTGCATAGGTTGGGGTGAGCGAAGCGATGCCCAACGTTCCGCAGGCGCATATCAGAAGACAGAAGACTGAGGACAGAAGACACAACGGCCTGCGGACTCTGTAGTCAGGGATCAGTGGCGTAGGGCCAAGCAGCACCGAGCCCAGCC
>JAISAZ010000051.1 GCA_031266435.1 Accumulibacter sp. | reverse complement strand
AAAAATATTATGGCACTACATTCGACCGGCGTTTCCTCACCCCTTTATTTATCAATCACTTACCTCCCTATTAACCACAAAAAAACCCCTCCTTTAACTTTTGTTGTTAAAGTTGGGCTGACATCTGTCTCCTGCTTCCACCCGCGCTGCGATTTTGTCGGCAAGCTTGGGGTCCAGGCAGTCGAAGGTTTCGGGCTTGAGCGTGTTGAGCATCCAGGTGATCTGGCGCTTCGCCAGTTGGCGCGTCGCGTAGATGCCTCGGTCGCGCATTTCCGCACGGGGGCAGAGACCGTCCTGCGCCTCCCAGACTTGCCGGTAGCCGACGCAGCGCATCGAGGGCAGCTTGAGGCTCAAACGCCAGGTTTTTCTGAGTCGGCTCACTTCGTCTTCGAGTCCGGCCGCGAGCATCGCGTCGAAGCGCGCGGCGATTCGCTCGTGCAGACGGGCGCGATCCGACGGCAGGATGCCGAGCGAAAGAAAGGTGTAGGGCGGCGGATGGCGGGCGCTTTCGGCGAGGAGCGCGGAGAGCGGCCGACCGCTGACGCGATAAACTTCGAGCGCGCGCTGGATGCGTTGCGCGTCGGTCGTCCGCAGTCGGGCAGCGGTTTGCGGGTCCGCTTTCGCGAGTTCGGCGTGGACGGCGGGCCAGCCGTCTTTCGCCGCGAGCGCGTCGATCTCCGCGCGGATTTCGGGGGCGGCGTCGGGCAGGTCGGCGAGTCCTTCGAACAGGGCTTTGAAGTAGAGCATCGTCCCGCCGACGAGGAGCGGCGTTTTCCCCGAACGCGTGATGCGTGCCATCGCGTCGAGCGCGTCGTTCCGAAAACGCGCGGCAGAATAGCTTTCTTCGGGCGTCACGAGGTCGATCAAGTGGTGCGGAAAGCGCGCGCGCGTAGCGCCGTCGGGTTTGGCCGTGCCGATGTCCATCCCGCGAAAGACCTGCGCCGAATCGACGCTGATGATTTCGACGGGAAAGCGGCGGGCGAGCGAGAGCGCGAGCGCGCTTTTTCCGCTCGCCGTGGGGCCCATCAGCACGAGCGCGGTCGGCGCGCGCATCGTGGTACGCCTATTGCCCACGCAGAAAAAATTTGTCGATCTCGCCGAGTGGAATTTCCGTCCAGGTCGGTCGACCGTGATTGCACTGGTCGGCGCGCTCGGTGTCTTCCATCCGGCGCAGGAGCGCGTTCATCTCCGGCAGCGTGAGGCGGCGGTGCGCGCGCACGGCGCCGTGACACGCCATTCGCGCGAGAAAAGCGTTTCGCCGAACCGTCGTGATTTGCGAAACTCCGTACTCGCGCAACTCGTCAAGAAGTTCGCGGACGAGTTTTTCCGGGTCGGCTGCCAGCAGGGACGCGGGAACGGCGCGGACGGCGATCCGGGTTTCTCCCGCCAGACCGATCTCGAAACCGAGTTCGCGCAAGGTCTCGGCGTGTTCTTCGACCGCCGCCGCGTCGAACGCGTCGACGGAGAAGACGGCGGGAATCAGCAGCGCCTGCGCGTTTGCGCGGTGCGCGTCGAGCGCGGCCTTGAACTGTTCATACACGATCCGCTCGTGCGCCGCGTGCATGTCGACGACGACGAGACCGCGCGCGTTCTGCGCCAGGATGTAAACGCCGTGCAACTGCGCGAGCGCGAAGCCGAGCGGCGGCGAGGCTTCCGCGTCGAAGGCGTCTTCCCTTTGCGCATCGGCCTCATCGGCGAAAAGAGTGGAAGAGGCGGAAGAAGCGGATACGTCGGTGGCGTTTGAGACTGCCGCGCGCGCGAAGTCGTAATACGCGTCGGTCGTACGCTTGCTGTTGAACTGAAACGTTCTTCCGCGCGCGCGGGGGTAGTCGGATGAAAACGCCCGCCCCAGCGCGTCTTCCTCGCGCGATCCGGGCGCGGAGGTGACGGCGTCGAAGGCGGCGATCGTCGTTGGAGGCTGTGCCGAAGCGCTTCGCGGCGCGGAGAGCGCGCGTTGTATCGCGTGAAAGACGAATTGGTGGACGGCGCGGCTGTCCCTGAAACGGACTTCGGTTTTGGACGGGTGCACATTGACGTCGACGCTGAGCGGGTCGACTTCGAGGAAGAGGCAGTAGGCCGGGTAGCGGCTGCCGTGCAACATGTCCTGGTAGGCCTCGCGGACGGCGTGGCTGAGCAGCCGGTCGCGGACGAAGCGACCGTTGACGTAGCAGTACTGGATATCGGCGCGCGTCCGCGCGTGCGCGGGCTGGAGGCAATACCCGGAAACGCGCGGAACGAGCGATTCTCCCGTGTCGAGGGCGCACGCCGACGCAAGGAATTCTTCACCGAGTATCGCAGCGATGCGCCCGGAAACGTCGGACGGGAGCAAGCGCAGGCTTTCGCGTCCATTGTGCGAGAGCGAAAAGGCGATCTCCGGGTGCGCGAGCGCGATGCGCTTGAAAGCCTCGGCGCAGTGTGCGAATTCGGTCGCTTCGGACTTCAGGAATTTGCGCCGCGCCGGCGTGTTGTAATACAGGTCGCGGATTTCGACGACCGTCCCGCTGTCGAGGGCGGCGGGTTCGGGCGTCTTTCCGGTTTCGGCGGCGAGCCGCCACGCGTGACCGCCGCGATCAGACGCGGCGCGGCTCGTCAAGGAAAGGCGCGCGACAGACGCCGCCGAAGCGAGCGCCTCTCCGCGAAATCCCAGCGTCGAGACGCGTTCGAGGTCTCTAAGCGAGGCGATTTTCGACGTCGCGTGGCGCGTCAGAGCCAGCGCAAGCTCGTCGCGAACGATCCCGCATCCGTCGTCGCCGACGCGGATCAGCTTTACGCCGCCTTCTTCGATCTGAACGCGGATCGAGGTGCTCCCCGCGTCGAGCGCGTTTTCGAGCAACTCTTTCAAGACCGAGGCGGGGCGTTCGACGACCTCGCCGGCGGCGATCTGGCTGACCAGAAGGTCGGGCAAGAGGCGTATCGAAGCTGGGGAAGAAGACGGCAAATCGGACATAAGGCGATGATCCAAGAGAGGAAGCGTCGAAAAAACTGCTATTCCCTCGCCTCGGAGAGGAAAGGGGGACCGACGGCGGTTTACAGGATTATAACCAGAGCTGCCGCGACCAACCGCCTTTCATTCCATTTCCAGTCCATCCCTACCTTTGTCGACTTCGCCTTGCCGTACTACTTGTACTGTCTGCGGCTCGTCTTCTCGGTATGAATGAACTGGAAAAGGAATCAATGGAGAACGACACCGAATGCGCGGATTTTAATGGTAATAATTATCGTTTACAATTTTCGATTTCGCCGTTAAAATTGTGGGACACCATCGGCGGGGGATTGGGGAATTGCAGGAATGAAAGGACTCGTGGAAGGGGCGTTCATTGCGTTTTTCCCGCCGATGGTTTTTTTAGAGCGCTAGGTTCGAGCGAGGGGAGAGAAGAAAGCCGAACACAATGAAAAAGGTATCGGTCAAAAACACAAGAAATAAATCAGATCCGGCGTTCCGTGCATCTTGCGGCGACGCGTCGGCGTATTGCGCGCGCCTGATTTCTTCCTTGGCCTTTTCCTTCTGAACGATGTATGGAAACGCGACTCGCGCCCTCTTCTCCCGGCCTGCCGCCGTGGCTGAATATCGGCATGAGAGTTGCGCTCGCGGTTTTCGGCGCTTACGGCTTCGGCGTCCTCGCGGGCGCGGCCTTTGTCCGGGGGCTTCCCTTCGCTTCGCCGCGCGACGCCGTCGCTTTTTCCCTGATGCTGGGCTTTCTCCTCGACGCATGCGCCGTCGTGTGGGTTTTTGCCGCCGCGACGGTGCTACGCGCCGCGCTGGGCCTCTTTCTCCCCGCGCTTTTCCTCGGCGCGTGGCTGCATTTTTCGGGCTAGCACATGCTGCCCCCGCTGCGTTTCGACCAGCCCCGCCCTCTGCGGCTGTCGATGGCGTGGCTGCACACTTGGACCGGTCTCCTTCTTGGCTGGCTACTGTTCGCGATTTTCGCGAGCGGTAGCCTGTCTTTTTTTCGAAGCGAGATCAATTTCTGGATGCACCCCGAACTCCATCGTCTGCGCGACGACGCACGGGCGATCGCGCACGCGAGGCGCATTCTCGAACGCGAAGCGCCCGATTCGCGGCAATGGACGATCACGCTACCCGGCCCACGCGACCCGACCTTGTTTGTCGCGTGGCGCGTCGACGGCGCATCGATGGCATCCTCGGCGACCGCGCGAGCGCAAGACCGCGCGAACGCACCGACGGGCGGGCAGCGCCGTCCGGCGCACGGACTTCGACCGGAGACGAGGCGGCTTGCCCTCGACCCCTCGACGGGTGAAATACTCAAGCTACGCGAGGGTTCGGGCGCGACCTTTTTGTTCCGTTTTCATTTTCAGTTGCACGGCGTCGGCTGGTTCATCGGGCGCTGGATCGTCGGGGTCGCGGCGATGATCATGCTGGTCGCGCTCGTGAGCGGCGTGATCATCCACCGCAATATTTTCAAGGACTTTTTCACCTTCCGCCCAAACAAGGGAAAGCGCTCCTGGCTCGACGCGCACGCGCTCGTCGGCGTCGTTTCGCTGCCGTTTCATTTTGCGATCACGTTTTCGGGGCTGCTCCTGCTCGGCGCGCTCCTGATGCCGTCGGTCGTCCGCAGCGGCTACTCGAACGTACCCAACGCGCCGAATTTCACGATGGACATACGCGGTGGGCGCGATCGCTTCAATCTTGCGCCGCCCTCCGGAAAACCCGCCGCGCTGGCCGAACTCGCGCCGATACTCGACGCCGCGCAAAACGCATGGGGAGGCGAAAAAGCCGGCTCGGTCGTCGTCACGAACCCCGGAGACGCTAGCGCGACCGTCGCAGTGATCCAGACGCACGGCAACAGCCTCGCCAACCGTGGCGTGGCGCGCCGCGCGCTTTTCGACGGCGCGACCGGGGCGAGGCTCGAAACGCCGATCGAAGCGTCGCCGTCGGCGATCGTCGCGGTCTGGAACGCGCTCGTGACGCTGCACATGGGGCGTTTCGCGACGCCCTTGCAACGCTGGCTGCTTTTCCTGGCGGGCGTTTCCGGCACTTTGATGATCGCAAGCGGGCTGATCATGTGGCGCGTTTCGCGCTTCAAGACACCCGGACGAAGCGAAGACGCGCCTTTCGGCTACCGCTTGGTCGAAGTCCTGAACGTTTCGGGGATCGCCGGATGGCTCGTCGCGCTCGGCGCGTATTTTTGGGCTTGCCGTTTGCTGCCCGACGCGCTTGCCGCACGGGGTGATTGGGAAGTCAGGGTATTTTTTCTCGCGTGGGTCGTCTCTTTTGTCCACGCGGCGTTCCGGGAACACCTGCGCGCGTGGGTCGAGCAGTTGCGTTTTTCCGGCGCGCTGATTGCGCTCCTGCCGCTCATCAACGGACTCACCGGCGGTGCGCCGCTCTTTCGCAGCGTCGTAGCGGGACCGTGGCAGGTCGCCGGTTTCGACATCTTCGCGCTCGCCGCCGGAGCCTTGTTGCTCTTCGTCGCACGCAAAGTCCATCAGGCCGAAGCGGACGATTCGCCGATAACAGACGGATAAAAGCCGGTGGCGATGACTCTTCCCAACACCTTGTTCTTCGCGCTCACCGTCGCCGGACTTTGTTTCCTGAGCCTCGGAGTCGAGCGCCACGCGAAGCAGGTGTTTGCGAAAGCGCCGCCACGTGAACATCGCCACGCGCGTTCCGCCCTCGGCGCGGCGATGCTCGCGCTTTCGCTCGCCTCATCGGTTCAAACCTCCGGCGTGTCGATCGGGGTCGCCGTCTTCTTCGGCACGGTCGCTGTCGTCTCGATCGGAGTCGCGCTCACCCTCGCGTTTCGCCCGCGTCTCCTGCGCCATCTCGGCGCGGTCGCGGCGACGGTTGCGCTGTTTGCCTTCCTCGCCGGATTTTTCTCGTGATTCCTTTGCGCGGCACGTCGAACACGGCAGCGAAGAAGCTCTCTGGTAAAATCACAACTTTGGTCGGAAAAACGCGATGGAGTATCTTTCCGTTGTCCTCGACATCGTCTTGCATCTCGACAAGCACCTCGAAATCCTCGTCCGCAATTACGGCGTCTGGATCTACGCGATTCTCTTCCTGGTCATCTTCTGCGAAACCGGGCTGATTGTCACGCCTTTCCTGCCGGGCGATTCGCTCCTATTCGTCTCCGGCGCGCTCGCCGCGCTCGGGGGGATGGACATCGCGCTCCTGATCGCCGTCCTGATGCTCGCCGCCTCACTCGGCGACTCGGTGAACTATCATATCGGGCGCTTCGCAGGGCCGTGGGTCTTCAAGTGGGAAGATTCCTTCTTCTTCAACCGCGAATCGCTCAAAAAAACGGAAACCTTCTACGAAAAACACGGCGGGAAGACGCTCGTCATCGCCCGCTTCCTGCCGATCATTCGGACTTTCGCGCCCTTCGTGGCCGGCGTCGGCCGGATGAATTACGCGCGCTTCATCGTCTTCAATGTCTCCGGCGCCGCGCTCTGGACGCTCTCGCTGACGCTGGCAGGCTACTTCCTCGGAAACCTGCCGTGGGTTAGGCAAAACCTCTCCTTCCTGATGCTCGGAATCATCGCCGTGTCGCTTCTGCCGGGTCTCATCGGCGCGTGGCTGGAGCGCAGGGAGCGCAGGGAATCACGGACGGGTTGAA
>JAISAZ010000037.1 GCA_031266435.1 Accumulibacter sp. | reverse complement strand
GCGTTCTTCAGCAAACAGATCAAGCTTGATCGCGCTTCTCACTTTCATCTGTGGCCCCTTTCGTATAATTCAGGATATTGGAATTATACCAGATCAGGAGAGGTTTTTCGAGGAGGCCTCTCACAGCCTTCTCCAAGTTCGATGAAAACAACAAAGCCGTGCTAACCACGCCAGAGTACTTGGAATTTTTGATCAACTTCTGGGACAAGGTAAATAACATATACGCCCAGCAGAGCATCTCCACTACTATCTTTGGCTCCGGGATTACACGCTTCAAAGGACAGAAAAACACTTCTGACGAAGACCTGCTAAAAATCATGCTTTGGACGTTCAAAATCAGCGAAGTGCGATTCAAATATCCCGCAAAATTAACCATCGTTATTCACAAAGACAAGATCAATCAGATCAATCTTCTTGATATCAGGTCCGCAAAGAATGGTGTGTGACTCTATGGACTTCCGCATCGCCGACACCTTCACCGACAGCCTTGCGCGGCTGACCGGGGACGAGCAGAAAGCCGTCAAGACCACCGTCTTTGACATGCAGGTGAATCCGGCGAATCCGGGCATGCAGTTGCACCGGGTCGACCAATCGAAAGACAAGAACTTCTGGTCGGCAAGGGTGGGGAGCGACATCCGCCTGATCGTCCACAAATCGGCCAGCAGCCTGTTGCTGTGCTTTGTCGATCATCACGACAAGGCGTATGCGTGGACGGAACGGCGCAAACTTGAAGTGCATCCCACCACGGGCGCGGCGCAGTTCGTGGAAGTACGCGAGCGTGTGGAGGAAATCCGCGTTCCCAAATACGTGGAAGAATTGGCGCCGCCGATGCGCGTTCAGGTTGCTGCCGTGCCCGCGACCAAGCCCTTGCTGTTCGCGCAGACATCGGAAGCTTTGTTGCTGGGCTTTGGCGTGCCGGTGGAATGGCTGGATGAAGTACGAAAAGCGGACGAGGATTCGCTACTCGATCTCGCCGAGCACCTTCCCGCCGAGGCCAGCGAGGCGTTGCTGGAACTGGCGACAGGCGGTACACCCAAAACCGCCTTGGTGGTGCAGCCCGATGCCGACCCCTTCGAGCATCCCGATGCCCTGCGTCGTTTCCGCGTGGTGGCGAATGTTGAAGAACTGGAGCGTGCTTTCAAGTATCCGTGGGAGAAGTGGACGATCTTCCTGCACCCGGATCAGCGTCAGTTCGTCGAGCGCAACTACAACGGTCCGGCGCGTGTTTCCGGCTCGGCGGGCACCGGTAAGACCATCGTGGCACTACATCGCGCCGCACACTTGGCACGCGCCAACCCGGATACGCGAGTGTTGCTGACGACATTTTCGGAAGCTTTGGCGACGGCGCTGCGCGCCAAACTGCGGTACCTGATCAGTTCCGAGCCGCATTTGGGCGAGCGCATCGAGGTCGCCGCATTGGATGCTGTGGGATTGCGGCTCTTTGAGGCCAGTTTCGGCAAGGCAAAACTGGCGACGTCGGACGACGTACGGACGCGGCTGGCAAAGCACATGGCGAAAGTATCCGGTTCGCGTTTCGGCGAAGCCTTCCTCTTCGGTGAATGGCAACAGATCGTAGATGCATGGCAGTTGCAAACGTGGGAGGACTACCGAGATGTGAAGCGGCTGGGTCGCAAGATCCGATTGTCGGATGCGCAGCGGCAATCGTTGTGGTCGGTGTTTGACGCGGTTCGGCAGGAACTTCAAGCCGAAGGTTTGATTTCGATGGCGGGTGTATTCATGCGGCTGGCGGGCGAAATTCCCAAGCGCAAGCATCCACTGTTCGAGCATGTGGTGCTGGACGAGGCGCAGGACGTATCGGTGGCGCAGTTGAAGTTTCTGGCCGCCGTGGGTGGCGCGCGCCCGAATGCGCTATTCTTCGTGGGTGACTTGGGGCAACGGATTTTCCAGATAGCGTTCTCGTGGAAATCCCTCGGCGTGGACGTTCGCGGTCGTTCACGAACCCTGACCGTAAACTACCGCACATCGCATCAGATTCGCTCGCAGGCCGACCGCTTGCTAGGCGAAGAAATCGCGGACGTAGACGGCAATGTCGAACCCCGCAAGGGCACGGTGTCGGTGTTCAATGGCCCCGCGCCAACGGTGCGCGAGTTCAAATCCGAGGCCTTGGAAATCGAAGGCGTTGGCGACTGGATCAAGGCGCAATCGGAGGCTGGACTTGCCCCGCACGAGATCGGTACGTTTGTTCGTAGCGAGGCTGAACTGGAACGCGCCCGTCAAGCCCTGCAACGCGCAGGCATGCCTTTCGTGGTCTTGGACGAGAAGGTGCAGTCGGTGGTCGGCAAGGCATCCGTCGCCACGATGCACTTCGCCAAGGGTCTGGAGTTCCGTACCGTCGCAGTGATGGCCTGCGACGACGAGGTGATTCCGCTGCAATCGCGCATCGAGAGCGTGAGCGACGAGAGCGATCTGGACGAGGTCTACGCTACCGAGCGACATCTGCTCTACGTGGCTTGTACGCGGGCGCGGGACTTCCTGCACGTTTCCGGCGTGGCTCCGGCATCGGAGTTCTTGGCAGATTTGTCCGAATAGAATAGCGGTACGGCAAGGCGAAGTCGAGCGGGGCGATTCTCGAAAAGGGAATCAGGAAAGGTTTTCCGGCGTCAGCCCGCCGTGCTTGATCGCGCGGCGGAGGCGACCGATCGCTTCGATCTGAATCTGGCGGACGCGCTCGCGCGTCAAGCCGAGTTCGGCGGAGACTTCGTCGAAGGTTCCGGGTTCCGTGCCGTCCAGACCGTAGCGCCGCGACAACACGACGCGCTGCTTCTCCGGCAGTTCCGTGACCCATTGATTGACGAGGCGGATCACCTCGCGGAGGCGGAAAGTATCTTCCGGGCCGTTCGCGGCGTCGTCTACGATCGCATCGACGATCGTATGCTTTGGGTCGTCGGCGTTGATCGGCGTGTCGAGCGAAACCTCGTGCTCGCTGAGCGAGAGCGCGCGGCGAACCTCCTCGATCGAGCAATCGGCCAGGTGCGCGACCTGTTCCAGCGAAGGTTTTTTCCCCGTTTCCGCCTCGAGATGGCGGAGCGCCTTCGTGATCAGGCTGATTTCGCGTGAAATATGCGCGGGGAGCCGAACCGTTCGCGCCTCGTTTGCGATCGCGCGTTCGATACCCTGGCGAATCCACCACGTCGCGTAGGTCGAAAAGCGGAAACCGCGCGAGGGATCGAATTTTTCGATCGCGCGAATCAGTCCGAGGTTGCCCTCCTCGATCAGGTCGATCAGCGGAATTCCGTGGTTCAGGTAGTGTTTGGCGATATTGACGACGAGGCGCAGGTTATGCTCGATCATTTTTTGACGCGCATCGAAGTCCCCCTTGCGCGCAAGGCTGGCGCACTCGAATTCTTCCTTGGGGGAAAACAGCGGCTTCGCGCCGATTTCGTTGAGGTAGTACTGCGTTACGTCGTTGAGCAAACCGAGTTCGGGCGCAAGAGAACCCTCCGGCGGCGATTCAGACTCGCCGTCGAGCGCCGCCCACGTTTCCGGCGCTTCGTTTTCCTCGGAAGCGCCAAATTCGGACATGCTCACTGTGCGCGCGCAGGCAGATATTTGAGCGGATCGAGCGCCTGACCGTTATTGCGGACTTCAAAATGAAGTATGACCTTTCCGGTCTCGGTTCGACCCATTTCCGCTATTTTCTGCCCACGTGAAACCGATTGCTTCTCCTTGACCAAAATCTTGCTGTTGTGCGCATAAACGGTCACCAATTTCGCGCCGTGGCTGACGATGACCATATTGCCGTAGCCGCGAAGCGTATTGCTGACGAGAATCACCCGCCCTGCTTCCGCAGCGGCGATCGGCGCGCCGATGCGCCCGCCGATATCGATCCCCTTGTTGTCGTTTCCGTTGTAATTCTGAAGGATTTTTCCGTCGGCGGGCCATGCCCAGCGGCTTTCTTCGACGGCGACCGCCGGCGTCGCCTCCGTTTTCGTCTCGCCGCTTCCCCCGCGCGCTTTTGCCAACGCCTCGTCGGAGTACGCCTCTTTCCCGGCTTTCGGTTCGGTCTTGAGCGCAGCGGTCGCCGCAGGCGCCCCGGAGCCATCCAGAGGTCGTGACTCGACCGTGGCCGTTTCGGTACCGACCGGCTCGGCGACCGCCGCAGGCGCTGTCGCGGGCGCGACCGGTATTTTCAGCGTCTGCCCGACCGCGAGCTGGTCCGGGTTTTCAATATTGTTGGCGGCGGCGAGTTCGCGGGGGTTGAGTCCGTATTCGCGGGAAATGCTGTAGAGCGTATCGCCGCGTTTGACGACGTAGATATTCTGCGGCACCGTCGACGACGGCTGGTCGCCCGGTCCGACCACCGGCGCGGGCGGCTGGTCGACGCACCCGGACAAGGCGGACAGAAACGCGGCAACGAAGAGCAGTTTGGCGTAAATATTCATCATCCGATTCCCGAAGCCGAATGGCTTTCATTTTGTGCCATTTTGCCACGTTTCAGGCATGGATGAAAACCGCATCCGACGGATAAAATATTTTGTATTGAATCAATAAGTTAGGGGAAAAGATTTGTTCCTGACTCCTTTTCCAGTTCATTCATGCTTTGATGCCGAGCCGCTTCACAGGTCTTCTCGTGCCACAAGGCGAAGTCGACAGAGGGTGGGGGGAACTGGAAATGGAAATGAGACCGGAAACCCCGCCCGTGACACCCGACGCGATTCTCGCCGTTCAGGCAAGGGTTTCACGACGCGCCGGGAAACGCCTTCAACTCATCGTTTGTTCCAATCCCACGGCGGGATCGGATTGGGGTCGATCCAGAGTCCACGCCGTCCTCTCCGCGCCCGTGTTTCGAGCGCTTTGAGTTCGGTGTCGGTCGCATTTTCTCTTGCGACCCAGGCAACGCCGCGGCTCAACTGTTCGAGCGTCGAATCGATCGGGTTTTTATTCGGATCGGCGTAACAATGGACGCGCCCGACGACCTGTCTGTTTTTGTCCACCGACTCGACGACGACTTCGGCGCTTTTTTTCTCGCATATCCTGACGAGGTAGTCCCTCGCGCGCAAACCGTAAGGCTGCCTCAAACCCGGCGCGTCGATCCCCGCGAGCCTGACCTTCACCTCGACGCCGTCGGAGCGGCGAAGCGTCAGCCGGTTCCCGTCGGTCACCTCGGAAACCACACCGGAGACCACGTTCCGCGCGTCCGGTTCGGGGTCGGAAAAAACGTCATGCACGTCGCCGCGCCCGTCGTATACCGGCTCGGTGCGCGCGCCCGGCGCCTTGTCGGGCAGGGGCGCCGTCGGTGTTCCAGAGGGTTTTTCAAAGGGCTTCCCAGGCTGCCTTTCATAGACGGAAGCGAGCGGAGTGCAGGCTGCGAGGACGAACGGGAGACAGACGAGGCAAAATATCTTTTTCATATTCGTTTCAAAACCCATGACGTTTCAGTAATCGGCCGAAAATGCGCGTTTAGTATATCCTGTAAGTCCTTGACACTCAAACGGGGCGCGCGATACTCCAGAAAACCGCCGTCGGCGTAGCCGAACGCCCGCCGCGCGCGGCAAATCACTCAAGAAATGGAATAAAATCCCCGGACGCTTGCGTTTTTCCACACTTTCTGAAATTCTAACGCCATTTTCACCGTCTTGCACGTCCCGGAGTTCCCGATGAATCGAAAAAATTTCCGCCCGCAGTTCTTTTCGCTTCTTTTTTTCGTGTTTTCGTCCTTCGCGCAAGCGCAAACGCCGCTCCTCGAACTGAACGCGGGCTTTTACCGGATCGAGGTCGAGGTCGCCGCCGACCCGCAGACGCGGCAACGCGGTCTGATGCACCGCCGGCAAATGCCCGCCAACCGGGGGATGCTCTTCATTTTCACCGAAGCGGGAAAACACTGCATGTGGATGCGCAACACCTTCATCCCTCTTTCGGTCGCTTTCCTCGACGAGGACGCCACGATCATCAATATCGAGGACATGCGCGCGCAAACCGACGACAACCACTGCGCGGCGCGCCCCGCGCGCTACGCGCTCGAAATGAATCTCGGATGGTTTTCGAGTAAAGCGATCCGCGCCGGAACACGGATCGGCGGCGTCGAAAAAGCGCCTCGCGTGCGATGACAACCTGGCCGAACGCCCCCGACCGCGCATTCTCGCAGCCAAGCCATACTGACCATTGACCTACCAACCCCTTGACGCTTCATCAACCGGAGCACAAATCATGCCAAAAAAATCGTTTGTCTCGTCCTTGCGTGAATTCCCGCTGGATCGCGCCTTCACCTGGTTTGAATCCGGTCCCGTCCTCCTGATCGGCACCGCGTGCGAAGGAAAGGCCAATATCATGACAGTCAGTTGCCATATGTCAATGGGTTTTACGCCGCTTCTTGGGTGCATGCTCGGCCCGTGGAACCACAGCTACGAAATCCTGCGCAAGACGCGCCGATGCGTCGTTTCGGTTCCCGGCGCCGACTTGATGGAAATCGCGGTCGACGTCGGTAATTGTTCGGGCGCCAGCGTAGACAAGTTTTCCCGTTTCGGCCTGACCTACCGCTTGGGCGAAGAGAGCGGCGCGCCGCTGATCGAAGAATGTCTCGCCAACCTCGAATGCGTCGTCAGAAAAATACCCCCGCGCGGCGGCCCCTACCAGTTTGTCCTCGAAGGCGTCCGCGCGTGGCACAACCCCGACCGCGAAGAAAAGCGTTCCTTCCACGCGCGGGGCGACGGCTTCTTCATCATCGACGGAGAAACGCTGAACCTGCGGGACCGAATGGTCAAGTGGCAGGATTGCATTTGACAGGCAAAGCGGATGGCATAACGAGAAATCCTCCGGCAAAGCCGGTATAATGCGCCGGTTCATCCGGGGAAAAAATTTTCATACGAATGCCGGCACGCACTCATTCCGCCCGCCCTTTTTCGCGCAGACCCATCGCCACGGCGCTCCTTCTCGCGCTCCTCTGGCTGTCCGCCTGCGCGACGCTGGAACCCCCTCCTCCTGAAAAAACCCCCTCCGCCGAAACGGCTCCCGCAGACTCCGACGCCGCGAACGCCGCCGATTCCGACGCTGCGCACGCGGACATTTTTCAGCGAATGCGCGAGGGCTTCTCGATGCCGGACATCGACGACGACCTCGTTCTCCGCCATCAGGAAATCTATCTGGGTCATCCCAACAGTTTCCGGCTGATGGTCGCGCGGAGCCGTCCCTACCTTTACCATATCGTCGAAGAGATCGAAAAGCGCGGAATGCCGATGGAACTCGCGCTGCTCCCGATGGTCGAAAGCGCCTACGACCCGATGGCGTATTCGCGCTCGAAAGCCTCCGGTCTGTGGCAATTCATTCCGGCGACGGGTCGGTATCACAAACTCGAACAAAACTGGTGGCTCGACGAGCGGCGCGACATTCTCGCCTCGACATCCGCCGCGCTCAATTTTTTCGAAGCGCTCTACGATCGCCACGGCGACTGGCACCTCGCGCTGGCCTCGTACAATTGGGGCGGCGGCGCCGTCGGGAAAGCCATCGCCAAGAATCAGGATCAAGGCTTGCCCACCGATTATCGAAGCCTCGCCTCGATGCCCGAAGAGACGCGAAATTACGTCCCGAAGCTCCAGGCGCTGAAAAACATTTTCAGAGACCCCGAACTTCTCAACGCGCTGGAGATTCTCCAAATCCCCAACGCGCCGTATTTCGACACGATCGACTTCGCGCCGAGCATCGACGTCAAACTCGCCGCGTCTTTCGCCGAACTCTCCGAACAGGAATTCCTTGCGCTCAACCCCGCGCACAACCGGCCGGTCATCGTCTCAAAGTCTCCGATCCTTCTTCCCGAAGGACAGGTCGGCGTTTTTGCGAAAAACATCCGGGAACACATCGAAAAGAAGAAACCGCTTGCCTCGTGGCAACTCACCACGCTCCGCGCGGGAGAAACGCTCGACGATGTCGCCCGCCGCTTCGACATGACGCTCTTCGACCTGACGCGCGCGAACGACATCGGGAGGAATTTCACGCCGCGCACGGGTTTGAGCCTTCTCGTCCGGGGAAACAAGGGCGGAGAACCGCTCACCGACGAAACGCTCTCGCGCTCCTTGCAGTTTCCCGAAAGCGAACGCGATTCCGGCTTCGTGACCGGGCGCTACTACACGATCCGCAGGGGCGACACGCTGCCGCTCATCGCGCGCCGGACGGGCGTTTCCGTCAAGGAAATCCGGCATCAAAACAAGTTGCGCGGCGACCTCATCATCGCCGGGAAACGCCTGGTCATCCCGCGCCCGACCGCTTCCTACGGTCTCCCGACCCGACGCCCCGCATCCGCATCCGTCGCGTCCTCCACATCTTCCGCATCCTCCGCGTCCTCCGCGTCGGCGCCCATGCAAAGAACGATGAGCTACACGATCCGTCCGGGCGATACGCTCACGTCGATCGCTCGGCAATACCGCGTCGCCGTCGACGACCTGATGCGCTGGAATCGCGTTTCGCCGACAAAACTCCGCCCCGGGATGATCCTCCGCATCGTACTCGCGCGCTGAGTCAGGGATCAGGAATCAGATGTCAGGAATCAGGGATCAGATGAAAACCGATCGGCGGTTCAACGATCTTCCCCGTCAGTGACCGACCTGTAGGGGCACGGCGTGCCGTGCCCAGCGGCGGTATAGGTTGGGCTGAACGAATGTGAAGCCCAACGATTCCGTAGGCGCATATCAGGCATCAGGGATCAGGAGACAGGAATCAGATCAGTTAGCGGCGGCTTCGCCGCCGGAGAAAGATCGTTGAAACACCGATCGGTGTTCATCTGATCCCTGATCCCTGATTCCTGAAACTCATAGCTGGAACGCGAGCCAGAGGATCAGCCCTTCCTGCAACTCCCTGAGAAAACCCGGCGCGCGCGCGACGTAGGCTTGCGACTCGGCGCGGCGCGCTTCGACCCATGCCGCGAATTTTTGCACGGTCTCGCGGTCGTAAAACGCTATCATCATTTCGTAATTGAGGTATAGGCTCCGCCCATCGATGTTGGCGGAACCCGACAGGGCGAGTTCGTCGTCGACGACGACGGCCTTGGCGTGAATCATCCGCGGGAAGAGCCAGACGCGGCCTCCCGACGCGGCGAGTTCGCGTAGCAGCCGGTGCCGCGCTTGGTCGGCGAGACCGTGGTTGGAATGCGCGGGGATGACGAGGTCGACTTCGATTCCGCGCCGCGCCGCGAGCGAAAGCGAGGTCAGCAGGGAAAAATCAGGGACGAAGTAAGGCGTCACGATCAGAATCCGGCGCTGCGATGTAAAGCACGCGGAAATCAGGAGCGTCGCGATCGTGTCGTCGGGGTTGTCGGGGCCGCTGGCGACGAGCTGCGCGTACTTTCTTTCCTTCATGCGCGGCGATTCTTCCGCCGAGAACGGCAAGTCGGCGGGTACGCTGTTTTCGGTGGCGAAGCGCCAGTCGTATTCGAATTGCCGACCCGCCTGACGGGCGACTTCGCCGCGCAGTTCGAAGCTCAGGTCTGCCCAGGGACGGCGCTTCAGGAAAGAACGAGGGTCGCCCTCGAAATATTCGGCGGCGAGGTTGCGCCCGCCGCACCAGAGCCGCGTGTTGTCGGCGATGACCATCTTGCGATGATTGCGCAGATTCGTCCGTCCGTGCAGCGAAGAGCCGAACAGGGGGACGAAAAGCGCCGTCTCGACGCGCGCTTTTTTCAGGCGATTCAAATAGCTGCGCCCACCCAGCCAGGCGCCGATGCCGTCGATGAGTAAGCGCACCTTGACGCCGTCTTTCGCGCGGCGTTCGAGTCTTTCGACGATTTCACTCCCCAGCGCGTCGTGCCCTAGGATGTAGGTGCAGATATCGAGCGTTCGTTCCGCGCCTTCGATGATTTCCCGCAAGGCATCGAGCGAGCGCGTTCCGTCGTCGTGCAGGACGAAATGCGTATAAGCGACCGGCGCCGGCAGGCGCATCGCTTCGCCGAGTTCCTGGCAACGCGCGGCGGTCGTGTATTTCTCCGGGGACGGAACCGAAGCACGGTTTCTGTTTTTCCGCACGCCGGGAATCCGTATCTTGCGTATGCCGAAGATCAGAAAAAGCGGAAGAACGAAATAGGGAACGAGGAGGATTCCGAAAAACCACGCCACCGCGACGGAAGGGTGGCGGCGCTGGTGCAGGGTGTGCGACGCGGTGATATAAATCGCCAGCCCGAGGATCACGAGGACGAGATCCAGGATTTCCCAATGCCGAGCGATCCATTCCATCAGGGATCAGGTATCAGGAGACAGGAGACAGATGTCGGGAGACAGAGAATTCTTGCGGCCTTCGTCCGGAGAAGAATCTTTGATACACCGATCGGTTTTCATCTGTCTCCCGTCTCCTGACATCTGTCTCCTGTCCTTCAGCCCGGCCGGAGCGCCCAGACGCACGTGACGCTCCAGAATCCGCATTCAATGAGTCAGACACTTCAGGCTTCGATTCGTTCCCTCCTCCCGAGAGGCGGATCAGAGGAGAGAGCGACCTTCGGCCTCCGTAGTCAGTTGTCTGTAATCAGAAGGAGCGTCCCATCCGACATCTGAATACCGACAACTGGTCACGAAGCGAGCGTCAGCGAGCGCTCTGTTCTCTGTCTCCTGTCTCCTGACATCTGTCTCCTGTCAGCCCGGCCAAAGCGCCCAGACGCACGCGACGATCCACAGAAGGACCGTCAGGAAAAGCGTCGCGTCGGAGAGCAGCGCTTCGGTCGGCGATTCGCCTCCGTCGAGCGTTTCGACGACGTACCAGTAGCGGAAGAGGCCGAAGAGGACCAGCGGAACCGTGACCGCGAGTTGAGGACGCGACGAGACGACGAAGAGGCTGTAAAAAACCAGCGCGCCGGTCGCCGACATTTCGGCGTAGCGGTCGATCAGCGCGACGGAGTATTTTTTGAGCACTTCCCTTCCGTCGGCGCCGCTCAGCGCGAGTTCCTGGCGCCGTTTGACGGCGGCGAGGAAGAGCGCGAGGCACAGGCTCGTGATGAACATCCACGACGAGAGCGGGACGTCGAGCGCGTCGGCGCCGGCGAGGACGCGCAGCACGAAGCCCGACGCGATCGAGAAGATGTCGACGACGGGCAGATTCTTGAGCGCGAAGGTGTAGGCAAGATTGAGCAGCGCGTAGGCGACGATCGCCGGAGCCACGTCGGGCAGGAAAAAGCATCCGGCGGCGAGCGCCGCTGTGAGGAAGCCCAGAAGACAAAAAGCCGCTTTTTTCGAGACGGCGCCGGAGGCCAGCGGGCGGCGGGCGGCTTTCTCCGGGTGCTGGCGATCCGCCTCTGCGTCGTGGAGGTCGTTGACGATATAGACCGAAGACGAGACGAGGCAAAACAGAAAGGCCGCAAAAAAAGCCTTGTACAGGGAATCCGGGTCGAGAAAGCTCGCGGTAAACATCAGCGGAGCGAGGACGAAGGCGTTTTTCAGCCACTGCCTGGGCCGAAGCAATCGAAGAAACGCGCGCGCTTTCGCTGGAGAGGCGCGGCGTGTTGTGGTATCGTACATACTCTTGGCGTCGGCGGAGTGAAAAGGCGGCAAAGGCGACACAAGCGATAAAAAGTCGTTGAAAATCGTCAAATGACGCGGCATTCGATGAAACAAACGACAGCTTATGTTATTTTCGCATTAATTGCGACGGCGGCGAACATCGCGGCGCAGGATGCCGTCGTCCGTTGCTGGAACGGTGTATTCAGCATTCAGATTTCGATCGCCGTCGGCACGGTGGTCGGTCTTGTCGTCAAATATTTTCTCGACAAGCGCTATATTTTCCGTTTTACGCCGCGCAGTGTCGCGCACGATGGGCAAGTATTCGCGTTCTACGCCTTGACGGGCGTCGCGACGACGGCAATTTTCTGGGGGAGTGAATTGGCCTTTCATTTCTTTTTCAGGACGAAGGAAATGCGATACCTCGGCGCAATCATCGGTCTGGCGATCGGGTATTTCAGCAAATATCGGCTCGACAAGCGTTACGTTTTCAACGTGAGGCAAGCATGAAGCCGGTCTCGTCGTGGGGGCGGCTCGACGCGCATTTTCATCAGCTCGTCGGTCTTTACGACGCCGGGAGCGTCGGCGATATCCTGTCGAGGAAAAATCCGGGAATCGCCTACGGGATGGGGCGCAGTTACGGCGATGTCTGCCTGAACCCCGGCGGCTTGTTGTGGGTGACGACCGGCCTCGACCGCTTCATCGCCTTCGACGAAGAGACGGGCGTTTTGACCTGCGAGGCCGGCGTTCTGCTTGAAGAGATTCAGAAAATCTTCATCCCGCGCGGCTGGACCTTGCCGGTAACGCCGGGAACGTTGCAAATCACCGTCGGTGGCGCGATCGCAAACGACGTTCACGGCAAGAACCATCACGTCGAAGGGTCTTTCGGCGACCACGTTCGCCGTGTCCGTCTGATCCGTACCGACGGCGAGACGATCGAAGCCGGCCCCGAACTTCAGCCCGACTGGTTCGCGGCGACGGTCGGCGGAATGGGCTTGACGGGCGTGATCGTCGATGCCGACATCCGCCTGAAGCCGATCAAGGGACCCTGGCTCGACGCGGAAACGATCCCCTACGAAAACCTCGACGAGTTCTTCGAACTCGCCGACGCTTCCGAGGCGGAATGGGAACACACGGTTTCGTGGGTCGATGGACTCTCTGGAAAATTCGGTCGCGGAATCTTCCTGCGCGCCAATCCGGTCGAAGCCTTCCAGCGCGAGCCTCGCGCCTGGGCCGTCTCGGTTCCGTTTACGCCGCCGTTTTCCCTGGCGAACCCGCTGGCGATGCGCTGCTTCAACTCGGCGTATTATGAATTCAGGAAACGCCGCGCCGGACGGAGCGTCACGCATTGCGACGCCTTCCTCTACCCGCTCGACTGCATCCGCGAATGGAACCGGATCTACGGGCCTTCGGGATTTTTCCAATACCAGCTCGTCGTTCCGCGCGAAACCGGAAAGGACGCCGTCCAGGCCGCGCTGAACGAGATCGTCCTGGCGCAGGAAGGTTCCTTCCTCGCGGTACTGAAAACCTTCGGCGCGCGCGACGCGCTCGGGATGATGAGTTTTCCGCGTCCGGGCGTCACGCTCGCGATGGATTTCCCCAGCCGGGGCGAGAGGACGCAACGCCTGTTCGAAAAGCTCGACGCGATCGTCAAGAACGCCGGGGGGCGGCTCTACCCCGCAAAGGACGCGCGCATGCCCAAAGCCCTGTTCGAGGCCGGCTACCCGCGTGTGGAGGAATTTCTGAAATACCGCGACGCCGGGATCAGTTCCGGCCTCTCGCGCCGTTTGATGGGAATATGAAGTGGAAGAAGAAGAGAGGAGAAGGATAGTCGTCGTCGGCGCCACTTCGGCGATCGCCGGACACTGCGCGCGGATATGGGCGCAACGCGGGCCAACAGACTTGGTTCTGGTCGGGCGCGACGCCGCGAAGCTCGAACACGTGGCCTCCGACTTGAGGGTACGAGGTTCGGCTTCCGACATTCGCATCGTGCAACTCGATTTCCTCGATACCGAAGAAATCGCATCGACCGTCGCGTCGATCGCGCAGGAACCGATCGACATCGTGCTGATCGCCCACGGCGCCCTGCCCTTGCAGGATGCGTGCCAGACCGACCTCGCGCTCTGCCGGGAGACGCTCGAAGTCAACGGCGTATCCCCCGTGCTGTTCGCCGAGGCTTTCGCCGGAGCGATGGACGAGAACCGCGAAGCGACGATCGCGCTGATCGGGTCGGTCGCCGGCGATCGCGGTCGCAAGTCCAACTACGTCTACGGGTCGGCAAAAGGCTTGATCGACCGTTACGCGCAGGGTCTGCAACACCGTTTTTACGGAACGAAGATCCGGGTCGTACTCGTCAAACCCGGCCCGACGGATACGCCGATGACCGCGCGCCTACGCGCCGAAGGCGCTTCGCTCGCCCCCGCCGCCGGCGTCGCGCGCCGGATCGTGAATGCGATCGACAAGGGTCGGGGCGTCGTCTACGCCCCCTGCCACTGGTCGCTCGTCATGCGCGCCCTGCGCTGCCTGCCCGACTTCGTCTTTTACAGACTCAATATCTAGCGCTTAGGAATCGTCAAAAAGTAAAACCCTACTTTTTGCCGGGTTGATTTGGGTTTGAAGGTGAGCAAAGCCCACCTTCAAACCATGTAAAAACAACGCCAAACCAGTCCGACCTTGGAGTTCTCTTTCTTTTGCTTTTCCTTTCAAAAAAGGGCG
This sequence comes from Accumulibacter sp., assembly GCA_031266435.1. Classification (GTDB taxonomy): domain Bacteria; phylum Pseudomonadota; class Gammaproteobacteria; order Burkholderiales; family Rhodocyclaceae; genus Propionivibrio. The sequence goes on along the minus strand of JAISAZ010000037.1, from coordinate 22,337 downwards.
GGCAAAACCCACCCTTTTTTGTCCAAGCCGTCAAAAAGTAAAACCCGCCTTTTTGCCGGGTTGACTTGGCTTTAAGGTTCGCACGCGGCGGTCATTCCTTTTCCAGTTCATTCATGGCGAGAAGACGAGCCGCAGACAGTACAAGTAGTACGGCAAGGCGAAGTCGACGATGGCAGGGATGGACTGGGAAAGGAATCAGGCCGCTTCGGCGTCCTCAGCAGGTGCGGGCGTTGCGTTCATCGCGTCGAGAACGCCCTGCCCCATGCGGTTGAGCGAATTGATCTGCGCGAGCAGGTCGGATTTGACGTGTTCGAGTTCGTTGATCCGCTCTTCGAGCGTGTCGGTCGCCTGATGAATGCGTTTCAAACTTTCCAGCCGGCGCTTGATCTGAATCTGGTGCTCGCGGACCTGGTTTTCGAGCGGAGACATGATCGACTTCAGCCACATTTCGGCGTCCAGATTGGCGCGCTCGAAGCTCCGTCGCGTCTGCGCGGCGACCTCGTCGAAAAAGACCCGGATGACGCGCTCTTTGTCGCTGGTCATGAGCCGGAACCTGTTGTTGATGTTTGTATTGCACCAGACTTCGAGGTGGTCGATCGCCTTGGCGCAACGCATCAGCGAGAAGCTCTTCGGCGTCCCCAGCTTGAGGCCGTATTCGACGAGGAATTTTTTATAGACGGCTTCGATCATCGCCTGGATTTCGTTGATTTCGGTTTCGGAGTGGGCGAGGTTGCTGCGCAGAGCGCTGAAGAAATTGTCCATCGCCAGCGAAAGCAGGTTCGAGAATTTGGCGTGGTCCATCGATACGCGCGTCGCCGAGATCAGCGTGTGCAGGGATTCGATTCCGAGGCTGGCAAACAGCTTGTTCGTCAGTTTTGAAAAGATGCTTCGCGCCGCGTAGTAGCGCTGGAGACCCGTTTCGAACTCTTCTTTTTCGACACGGATCTTTCCCATCATGTATTCGACGACGTTGGTGTTCTTTCCGCGCAGTTCCTGGAGTTCGCCGATCTGCTCCTGAATGCTGTCGAGGCGCGTTTCGTAACGTCTGCGCGCGTTCGAGAAGATGTCGGCAAACTCGGCGTAGACGTTCTCGCGGACGATTTCCTGCTTCGCGGGCGTCAGTTTTTCGGAAAGCGCCTGTTCGAGTTCGAGAAGGCGGCTCCGCTTCAGGAGGGCGTCGTCGTCATTGACCTTGGCGATGAGACCTTTTTTGGCGGAAACGGGGAAGATCTGATTTTCGGGCAGGTCGAGCGTCTGCGCGCAATGGCTGATCTGACGGGCGATTTCGTCGTCGATTTCGGATTGCGGCTTCAAGTCGTCCCACAGTCCGTCGATTTTGTTGAGCACGACGAGGCGACCGCGTTTCGCGTTGCTCGACACGCTGATGTGCTGGTTCCAGACGGCGAGGTCGGAGTGCGTGACGCCGGTGTCGGCAGCGAGGATGAATAGCACGGCGTGCGCGTTGGGAAGCAGCGAAAGCGTCAGTTCCGGCTCGGTGCCGATGGCGTTCAAACCCGGCGTGTCGAGGATGACCAGACCGTTTTTCAGCAGGGGATGCGGGAAATTGATGACGGCGTGGCGCCAGTGCGGGATTTCGACGAGTCCTTCGTCGTCGGCGTGCAGGGCGGCGGGGTCGTCGTTATTGACGACGAAGCCGAGACGAAGCGCGAGGTCGATCGGGACGCGCTCGGTCTCGCTGACGGAGCGCAACGCGGCCTGGAGCGCTTCGGGGGACGCGATGTCGAGCGGCAGAACCGTCCATTCTTCGGGAAAATTCCGGTACTCGCTGATACGCGTGCTCGTTCTGCGCGTTCTGATCGGAAGAAGCTCGATCGACGGCGGTTTTTCCTCGCGGTACATGAGTTCCGTCGGACACATCGTCGTACGCCCGACCGTCGAGGGAAGCATGCGGTTTCCGTAGCCCGCGAAAAAAATCGCGTTGATCAGCTCGGTCTTCCCGCGCGAGAACTCGGCGACGAAGGCGATGTGCAGTTGATCTTCACGGAGCTTGTCGAGCGCGCGGTCCAGACGGGCGTCGATTTCCGGGTCGATCAGGTCGCTCTCGGAAAGCCAGCGGCGGAAGTCCTCGAGTTTCTCCGAAAGCTGCACGCGCCATTCGCTGTAGGCGTTGATCTTTTGAGCAAGAGTCATGTCCGTTCCGCCGCAAAAAACATAAAGTGTGTCATTCTATCATTCATCATGCGGTGTCGGCGCAATACTCTGAATCGCAAATCCCGGAAATTTCTGTATATTTCCACGTGCCGCGACGCGCGAAATCGTGCCCGAACGCGAATTACCCCGGAAAACGGATCGAAACTCGGAGAAAAAGCCTCTTTTCCAAAGATTTCATTCGGAGAATTCACCCGGCAACTGCGGTAATATATCAGGGAATATGGCGTCGTTTGCGTCGCGCGTCCGCGTCGATCCGTCATCGACAGGCATGAGATTCGGGGAGGGTTCTCGATGTTCTGGAAATTTTTTGGGCGGTTTTCCGCGTTATTTCTTTTTATCGGGTTTTCGGCACTGGCGATGAACCTCGCCTTCGCCGACGCCGTCACGGGCGAAGCGTTCGAAGCATCCGAAGCGTCTGAAGCGTCCGAACCGTCCGTCTCCGACACACCGGCCACGGATACACCCGATGCGTCGGCAAAAAAACCGGGCTTGTTGCCGAACGACGGCCTCGACAGCGTGTCGGTCTATCAGCTCCTTCTGGCGGAAGTCGCCCTGCAGCGGGGCGACCTCGCCACGGCGAGCGCGGAGTACGCCGACCTCGCGCTGCGTACGCGCGACGCGGCGGTCATGGAGAGGTCGATCATCGTCTCAGGCCTCGCAAAGCGCTTTACCGCCGCGCGTGAGATCGCCGAACTTTGGCTCGACGTCGACCCGCGCTCCGAGCGCGCGCAAGACCTCCTGGCGCGGCTGAAGATCCATTCGAGGGAACTCGACGGCCTCGCGCCGGCGCTGATTCGGATGTTCAGGCAAAACGGAGAATCGCTGCCCGATAACTTCTTGAGCCTGAACCGGATGTTCGCAGACAACCCCGACCGTCCCGCGGTGCTCCAGGTGATCGAAGAGGTTTGCGAAGCCTTCCCCGACCTTGCCGAAGCGCATTACGCGGTGGCGCTCGCCGCCGAATCGGCGGGTAGATTCGATTTCGCGCTCGCCGAAGCGCGCCGCGCGCAGGAATTGAAACCCGAATGGGACAGACCCGCGCTGTTTCAGGCGCAGTTTCTCTCTCGCCGCGTATCGAAGGACGACGCGATCGAATTCCTGAAAGGATACGTCGGAGACCACCCCGATGTTCGCAATCCGCGCCTCTTCCTTGCGCGCCTCCTGCTCGGGAACGAGCGCTACGCCGACGCGCGGGTGCATTTCGAGCACTTGGCCAAACTCCACCCCGACGACCCGGAAATCATTTATCCGCTGGGACTTCTCGGCGTCCAGCAAGACGACATGCCGATGGCCGAGGCGCGCTTGAAGCATTTCCTGACGCTGACGCGGGGCAACAAAAGCACCGCTTACTTCTACCTGGGGAGCATCGCCGAAAAGGGGAATCGCATCGACGAGGCGATCTCGTATTACGCCAACGTCACGCGCGGAAGCTCCTACCTTCCGGCGCAGTTCCGGCGCGTGCGCCTGATGGTCGCACGAGGACAAATCACCGAGGCACGCCGGATCCTGTCGGGAATTCAGACGAGAACCGACGAAGAACTCGTCCAGGTCGGCCTCGTCGAAGCGGACTTCCTGCGCAAGGCGGGGGAGCACCAGGCGGCGTTCGACCTCCTCGAAGGTCTTTTCGCAAAGCGCGCCGACAATCTGGAATTGCTTTATCAAACAGCGCTCCTCGCCGAAAAGCTCGGACGGATGGATCTTCTCGAAACGCGCTTGCGGCGCCTGATCGAACTCCGCCCCAACAGCGCGCAGGCGTACAACGCGCTCGGTTATTCGTTTGCCGACCGCAATATTCGTCTTTCAGAAGCGCGCGAACTGATCGAAACGGCGCTCAAGCTCTCCGACGAAGGCCCCATCCTCGACAGCATGGGCTGGGTGCTGTTCCGCCAGGGCGAATTTTCATCCGCGCTTTCCTACCTCGAGCGCGCACAGAAAGACCACGACGACCCCGAAATCGTCGCGCACATCGGAGAAGTCCTCTGGGCGCTCGGGCGCGGCGACGAGGCGCGCCGGCTCCTGCTCGACGCGAGAAGGCGCTTCCCGGACAGCGAAGTCCTGCAGGCCGCGATCGAGCGGATACTCCACTGACCCCGGCGCGAATGAGCGACGGCGCTTCGCTCTTCGCCGGTCTCGCGGCCTTGCGGAGGCGCGTTCTTCCGTTCCTGACGGCGCTCATTCTCTGCGCCTGCACGGCCATTCCGCCGTCGCCGCGACGCGCGGACACCCAGCGGCGCACCGGAATTCCGACGGAATTTTCGATCGAGGCGCGCTTTTCGTTTCGTCACGAGGAACAGAACTACTACGGCCGGATTTCCTGGCGGCGCGTCGGCGCGTCCGACGCCCTCCTTCTTTCGTCGTCCTTCGGGCAGGGCATCGCCGAAATGAACGTCAATGAGAACGGCGCGCGCCTCGTCCTTTCCGACGGCAAAACGCAGGAAGCGCCCAAGGCCGAAATCCTGATGCACCGCGTTCTCGGGTATCCACTTTCAATAGAACGGCTCGCGGGCTGGGTTTTCGGGCGCGGCAAAAGCGAAGAAAAAAACGAAGAAGCCGACGACGCCGATATCGACGCGTTCGGTCGAATCCAGCGCCTGCGCCATGAGGGCTGGATCGTCGACTACGCCTACGCGCGCGACGACGCGGACGTGCCGCCTTCGCGGATACACGCCGTCCATGCCGACGGAAACGCCGAACTTCGTTTGGCGATCGAAGACTGGGGCGAAGCGGCGGCACCCGAAAATCGCACCCGACCCGACCCGGCGCCCAGCCAATGACCGAAGCTTCCCCGCGCCGAGACGGGTTTCATACCTACCCCGCGCCGGCGAAACTCAACCTCTTCCTCCGCGTCGTCGGGCGGCGCGCCGACGGCCGCCACCTCTTGCAGACGCTCTTCCGCTTCGTCGACCACGGCGACCGCGTCTTCCTCGCCCCGCGAAAAAATCCCGAAATCGTTCTGACCGACCCCTTGCCGGACGTCCCGATCGAAAGCGACCTGACCGTCCGCGCGGCGCGTCTCCTGCAAGCGGAAACCGGGTGCCACGAAGGCGTCGAAATCCGCGTCGAAAAAACGCTGCCGATGGGCGGCGGACTCGGCGGCGGCAGTTCGGACGCGGCGACCGTTTTGATCGCGCTGAATCGGCTTTGGCGGCTCGATCTGCCGAAAAAGCGACTCCAGGAAATCGGGCTGAAACTCGGCGCCGACGTCCCCGTCTTCATCTTCGGCCAAAGTGCGTTCGCCGAAGGCGTCGGCGAGATTCTGCACCCGATCGACCTTCCGCCCGCTTACTACCTCGTCGTCGAACCCCCGGTTCAGGTTCCGACCGCCGTCGTTTTCGGCGCGCCCGAACTCATGCGTGACACGCCGCCGATCAACGTGGAAGACTGGAAAAGCGCGCTCTGGAAAAACGACCTCGAAGCCGTCGCGGTTTCACGCTACCCCGCGATCGCTGACGCGCTCCGCTGGCTTTCCGGGCACGGTCGCGCGATGATGACGGGTTCGGGCGCGTGCGTCTTCACCGCTTTTGAAGACGAAGAATCCGCGCAAGCCGTCGCCCGCGCCCTCCCGCCCGGGATGCGCGGCTGGGTCGCCCGCGGACTCGACCAACACCCGCTTTATCGCGGCGCGTAAAAAAATGCGCGCAAAACCGGAAAAGATCGAAGAACGAGGCGCGGCGTTTTCCGAACGCCTGATCGCGTGGCAAAAAAGCCACGGACGCCACGACCTCCCCTGGCAAAAAAACCGCGACGCCTACCGCGTCTGGCTTTCCGAAGTCATGCTCCAGCAAACGCAGGTCGGCGCGGTCATCCCCTACTACACGCGATTCCTCGAACGCTTTCCGACGCTCGCCGAGCTTGCGCACGCCCCGCTCGAATCAGTCCTGGAGCTTTGGTCGGGGCTTGGCTACTACGCGCGCGCGCGCAACCTCCACCGCTGCGCCCAAACCCTCGTCGCCGAGTCGGGCGGCGTTTTTCCGCGCGACCCGCGCGAAATCGCGCGCCTGCAGGGAATCGGGAAATCGACGGCGGCCGCGATCGCCGTTTTCTCCTTTGGAATTCGCGCCGCGATTCTCGACGGAAACGTCAAGCGCGTCCTTGCGCGCTGTTTCGGTATCGACGGCTTCCCCGGCGAAGCGAAGCTCGAAAACGCGATGTGGGCGCTCGCCGACTCGCTTCTACCCGAAAAAAATATCGAAAGCTACACACAGGGGCTGATGGACCTGGGTTCGGCGATCTGCACACGGACCAAGCCGCTGTGCGGCGCGTGCCCTTTTCGCGCGTCGTGCATCGCTTGCCGGGAAGGCTCGCAGGACCGGCTTCCCACGCCGCGCCCGACGAAAACCCGCCCCGAGCGCGAAACGGGCTTCCTGATCGTGACCGACGAAGCGCGTGTCCTGCTCGAACGGCGCCCGCCGACGGGAATCTGGGGAGGGCTTCTGGGACTCCCCGAAGGCGGCGTCGCAGAAGCGAGAGAATACGCGGCGCGCTGCGGCGCGCGACTTCTTGAAATGCGGATGCTGCCACCGTTCAAGCACACATTCACCCATTTTCACCTGAAGATGCTCCCCCTCGTCTGCGTCGTCGAATGTACGGGCAATGTCGCCGCCGAACCGGGCCTCGAATGGGTCGATTTCGACCGGGTCGAAACCGCCGCGCTCCCCTCCCCTGTCCGCGCTCTGCTCAAAATCGCACGCGCGGGCGAAAGCGAAGCCGATCTTTTCGCCCCAAACCGACGAAGCGGGAAGAAAACCGCTCCGCAGGCGCATAAATGATGGAATATTCTGTCCTCGGCGCATACCTTGGGCAGAGCGAAGCGTGAGCTGGTATAGGTTGGGCTGAGTTTACGAAGCCCAACGTTCCGCACGCGTATGAACGAGGTGATAAGGGCGATTTGGTAGGCATGAAAACGTGCAAACGCTTGCCGAATAGTCATAAACCCCCTTCATTTCCCCCTTGTCAGGGGGAATGTGGGTTGGATTACCGTATTCGCGGGTTTTCGTAGGGGCACGGCGTGCCGTGCCCATCAGAGGACAGAAGACTGAAGACAGAATACAGAACGCTCGCTGACGCTCGCTTCGTGACCAGTTTTCAGTATTCAGAGGTCGGATGGGACGCTCCTTCTGATTACAGACAACTGACTACTTAAGGCCGAAGGCCGTTCTGTCCTCTGACCTCTGTCCTCTGTCTTCTGATTCCTGATCTATCCCCCATCCTCTGTATTGACTTTTCTTGGGGGCGGCATAGACTTTTATTCGGCGGCTGAAAAACCACCCAACGACGGTAAGGACAGATGCCTGAAAAGAAGTCGATCCTGAGCGTGAAAAAAAACGCCTCCAAATACCTGGGGTTTGTGTGTTTCATGACCTTCATCCCGGTGTTTGTTTTATTTACGCGTTTGAGCTATTCCTTTTGGCCCATGAAAAACATTCCGCGGGAGCTTTTCGAGAAAGGTTGGTTTTCTGTCGTCACGCGCGATCCTTCCACCGGGTCTTTGCGCGAACGGACATATTTCAAGGGAAAAATCGACTACAACTGCGCGGAACAGTGCAGAGGAGTCAAAGAGTCCCTCGAAGTCCCGGAGACCAAGGACTATGAAAAAGTCATCATGGCGAGTGGCTATGAATTCGGCTACAAGGCGCGGCGAAACGTCGACGGCACATTGGAGGTCCACATCGATTCCGACGCGCGCATCAACCGCTACACGGTAAAAGACGAGAAAGTCGTTCGGCTCGCCAGGAAATCCTTGGGAATCAGTGTTTATCGTGGCGCGGTGGCGAGCCTGATTTTCTGGATTGCCGTGTTCGTCGCAAACAAGCGATGGAAAAAGCGCCAGGAAGTGCGCGTACGTCCGTCTTGCGACGACCCTGAGAGCAAATCCTCCGCTTGAATAGAATGCGATGACTTTCCTTGAAGGCTATTTTTATCACTTTTCCGACACTTTTCTTTTGTTGGTCGGCATCGTGTTTGTTTATCTTGTTTATCGGAATGACATCAAAAGAAACCGGCCTTCCATTTTCTTCAAATAAACATCTTTTCAAACTGCGCTTTCTTCATCGTAAAACTGTTCTCAGGCGCTAACGAATGCTACGAAATGAAAACACCTGCAAGCGGGGGAAGGCCGTTCAGCCGCCCGCCCGGAACGGCAACACGGAGCGAATCGCCGCGACGACCTCTTCGGCGACGCGTTCGTCGGCCAACGCCGGGGTTTCTTTCCGCAGTTTGTTCGAGATTTTTCCGCCGTTTTCCCGCACGGAACGGATGATGCGGTCGATCTCGCCGTCGGGGCATTCGATGACGCGCTTGACGCGCTCGCGCGCAAGCCGGTGGTCGCGCAGATAAGCGGCCTCGTCACGCATTTCCTCTTCGAGGGTAACGCGGACGATTTCGGCGAGATATTCGACGTGATCGGTCATGTCCGGGTAACGCCAAGCGTGCAGGGCGTCCTGGTAGGCGTCGAAACGAAAGTTGAAATGTACGCCGTCGTCTCCCACCTGTTCGGGACCAAACGACCATGCGTCGGCGTATTTGTGCATGAACGGCCGCGAAAACCGTTCAAGCGCGCGGTCGTACGCGCGGCGTCGGGACGCCGAACGCGTGATGCTTGCCGACACGGGCACGATGAAAGGTTCCGGCACCGCTCCGTCGCGCCTGAGCACGTCGTTCACCAGAAAACGCGAGATGCGCCCGTTTCCATCGGACATCGGGTGGATGTAGACAAAGCCGAACGACAGGAAGGCAGCCCGCGCCAGCGACGAACCCCCAACCGTCCGACGGGCGCAGTCGCGCAACCCGGAGAGCAGGGACGGCGCATCGTCCCAATGCGGCGCGATGTAATGTACGACTTCGGTCATCGCATCCGCTTCGCCCACGAATACCGGGGATCGACGCAGACCGAGGCGAGTCGCCTTGGGGCCGAGTATCCGGGCCTGGAGTTCGCTCAGTGCGGATTCGGAGAGCGGGTCGTCGAAACGTCCGCAATAGCGCTCAATGGCCGCCGCAAAGCGCTGTACGCGGTCTGCGTGGCGGTCTTCGCGCTCGATGGCAAAGCTGGCTCGGCTTTCCTTGACGCTCAGCCAGACCGCGCCGCGTTGCAGAATGTCGGCGCCGAATTCGAGCTCGAGTTCGGCAAGGCGTCGGGCGCAATCATAAGCTTCCGCGTCGCGTACCCGGTCGGTACGCAGTACCGTCGGGCAGTAGCGCCGGGAGCCGGGCAGGTTGTCACGCACGCGCCAGCGCGTATCCTTGAGCGGATGAGGCGCCGTCAGATAAGCGTCGCCGTCAATCGCCGTCACGTAGTTGCCCGCACGCACACCGGGGAAATTCAGGCGGCGACCCGTCAGGGTTTCGTAGAAAAACCCCGCGCGGCGCGCGTACCGTCCCGTCGGCTCGGCGGCGACCCATGTTTCGAGTTCGGCGGCGGGGATCGCTTCAAAAAGGCGCGATAGGAATTCCAGGTGGACGCCCTCGTGTTTGAGGGCAAAGCCCAAGTGCCCCGCCAAGGTATCCGCCGGCCGGGATTCGGGCAAATAGTATTCGTGGACGTAGCCGTTCTCGTATTCGCTCGCGCGCTTTTTTGCAATCGCGCTGTCCGTGCGAAAAGCCTGTACCGCAGACACGCCGTAGCGATCCGCCAAACGACGATAACCGATCGAGTCCGACATTTATAGGGACGCGTCCAAAAAGTAATTCGTTATCCGAGATATTGACTATTTTTATAACAATCGTCAAGATTTTGGTTAACAAAGTTGAATTTTCCCGGAAAACGATTACTCCTGGAAACCGGAGGGTAGAGGCATCGGAGAGAGAGGGGAATTGTAGGGGCACGGCGCGCCCTATCAGGGATCAGGAATCAGGAATCAGGAGACATATCAGTGACCGGCGGCTTCGCCGCCGGAGAAAAAGCAACAAAACACCGATCGGTATTTCGTTGATTCTCTCCGGCCGAAGGCTGCTCCGTCTTCTGTCCTCTGTCCTCTGTCTTCTGTCTTCTGTCTTCTGTCTCCTGATTCCTGATTCCTGATACCTGATGCCTGATCTGTCCTCCGATATGGAAGAATGCGGGCGAATTCGGTAAAATCTCGACGTGCAAACCATTCTTGTCGTCGGCTGCGGCGATATCGCGCGCCGCACGGCGCCGCTCCTGTTGGAACGTTACCGGATTTTCGCTTTGTTGCGCGAGTCGGAAGACCTCACGCTCTGGCGCGCGCGCGGCGTCCGCCCGATCGTCGGCGACCTCGACTTCGCGCCGAGCCTGGATCGTTTGCGCGGAATCGCCGACAAAGTCCTCTACTTCGCCCCACCGAAAAATTCCGGCGCGACCGATACGCGTGTGCGTCGCCTGATCGCGGTGCTCTCGCGCGGCAGAAAGCGCGTTCGGCGCCTCGTCTATGTCAGCACCTGCGGCGTCTATGGAAACGCCGACGGTGCGCGGATCGACGAAACCGCGCGTCTTTCCCCGCAAACCGACCGCGCGCGCCGCCGCGTCGACGCCGAACGCCGGTTGCGGCGTTTTGGCCGCGACAGCGGCGTTTGCGTGAGCATCCTGCGCGCGCCGGGAATCTACGCTGCCGACCGCCTGCCGTTCCGGCGCCTGAAAGACGCGACACCCGCGCTCACCGCTGACGACGATGTCTATACCAATCATATCCACGCCGAAGACCTCGCGGCGCTCGTTTGCGCCGCGCTGCGCCGAGGACGCCCCAACCGTTGCTACAACGCGACCGACGACTCGGAAATGAAGATGGGCGACTATTACGACCTCGTCGCCGACCGCTTCGACCTGCCGCGCGCGCCGCGCGTCTCGCGCGAGGACGCACGGCGAACACTGACGCCGTCGCGCTTCTCGTTCATGCGCGAATCGCGGCGCATCGACAACACGCGGATCAAGGTCGAACTCGGCGCGCGCCTCGCCTTTCCGCGCGTCGTCGACGGCATCGAAGCCGCTTGGCGCGAACAAAGCCTTCGACATGAAACCCTGTAAAGAGCGTCGGCATGGAAATGCACATCTCTGTCCTTTCCCCATGGTGGGCACGGCACGCCGTGCCCCTACAACCCACCCCCTCTCCGTCCTTCCCCTATGGGAAAAAAGGGATTCACGAATCAAGACCCGTTCCTCAATTATTGACATCTGAGTAAAAAAGCATGGAAAATTTTTTCGCACCCTGCCCGCGCGGCGTCGAAACGCTGCTTGAAGGAGAGTTCGATGCGCTCGAACTGAAAAACCTGAAAAGAGTCCCCGGAGGCGTGCACTTCGACTCCGACTGGCTGGGGTGCTACTCGGCCAACCTCTACTCGCGCATTGCGACGCGGGTTCTCTGGCGCGTCGCGCACGGCCCCTACGCCGTCGAGGACGACATCTACCGGCTGGCAAAGGACGTGCCGTGGCATCGCTTCTTTTCGCCCGCGCAGACGATCCGCGTCGGCGTGACCGCCGTCAAAAGCCCGCTGAAGAGCCTCGAATTCATTACCTTGCGAATCAAGGACGCGGTCTGCGACCGCTTTCGCGCGGAGACCGGCCAGCGGCCCAGCGTCGACACGCGCGAAGCCGATATCCGCATCCACGCCTTCATCGACGCCGAGCGCTGTACGCTCTATATCGACACATCGGGCGCGCCGCTTCATCAGCGCGGCCTGCGCCGCAAGACGGTCGACGCGCCGATCAAGGAAAACCTCGCCGCCGCCATTCTGCACATGACCGGCTGGCAACCGGGGACGCCGCTTTACGACCCGATGTGCGGGAGCGGAACCTTTCTCCTCGAAGCGGTACAAATCGCGCTCGGCATCGCACCGGGCGCAAGCGGCCGGAGCTTTGGATTTCAAGGCCTGAAGAATTTTCAGCCCGAAATCTGGAAAGCCGTGCTCGAAACCGCGCACGCGCGCGCAAAACCCGTCCGCTTCGCACAAATCTACGGCAGCGACTCGTCCCCCGTCGCACTGCGCGCGACGCTCGCCAACCTCGACCGCGCCGGCCTTTTACCGGCGGTTTCGCTGAAACCGGGAGACATTCTCGACACCGACGCGCCGACGGAAACGCCGGGGACGCTCGTCGCCAACCCGCCCTACGGAGAGCGACTGTCGGAACTCGAAGAACTCGCCGCGTTCTACCCGCGTCTGGCGAGCGCGTTCAAACGCCGTTTCGCCGGATGGAACTGCTGGCTGCTCAGCTCCGACACGCGCATGCCCAAGCTCATGCGCCTTACGCCGGGACGCAAAATTCCGCTTTTCAACGGCGGACTCGAATGCCGGCTCTACGAATTCAGGATGGTTTCCGGGAGCAACCGTGCGAAGTGAGAGAAAGCAGGCGCTTCGAACATGAATATAGCGTTCGAGTTTCGCTCGTTTTGCTCGCAGGACGATGCCGAAATATTGAATCCCACGGGTGACCCTGTCGTCGATAGCTACCGCCCTCGTACCGAACTGGGCCGCAAATTACTTGCGATTCGCCGTGCCTATGTGCTTGCTGGAGGCAGGCTCATCGACGGAGAAGCACTGGATGCGGAAATCGCTTTGTGGCGGGGTGGTGTAGCTGATGTCTGAACGGGTATATATCAACGCCAATCTTTTGATCGCGGCATATCAAGGTGAAGGCGAAGCTGGCGAACGCGGCGTTTGACCGCCTGAACGGCGCTGAGCAGCGAACATCAGCCTCGCGTACCGTTCGCCGGTTTCCGTCCGCCGCATCTCGCTATAATCCCAGCTTTCCATCCCCACCGCGCCCATGTCCATCCGGTTCTCACATACCTCGCTGCTCCGTCGGCTCGAACACCCCTATGTCCTGCTGACGCTGTCGTCGCTTTTCTGGTCGGGGAACATGGTCGTCGGCCGCGCCGTGCACACCACTGTCCCGCCGTTCATGCTGGCGTTCTGGCGCTGGGCGATCGCCTTCGCCCTGACGCTTCCTTTCGCGCTGCCGCATCTGCGTTCGCAATGGCCGCTACTCAAGCGGAACTGGTTCGCCACGGTCGCCCTGGGCGTCGTCGGCGTCGGCTGCTACAACACCTTCGCCTACCTCGCGCTGCGGCATACCGGCGCGACGAACGCGCTCCTTCTCAATTCCTTCGTCCCGATCGCGACGATCGCGCTTTCCTGGCTCCTTTTGCGAAAAACGCTGCGGCGCATCGAGTGGATCGGCGTCCTGGTCTCGCTCGTCGGCGTCACGCTCATCGTCGCGCGGGGCGACGCGGCGACGCTCACGCGGCTGACGCTGAACGTCGGCGACGTATGGATGCTGCTCGCCGTCTTCACCTGGGCACTCTACACGATCGGGCTGCACTGGCGCCCCGAAGGGATTCATCCGATGCTCCTGCTCGCCGCCTTCACGCTGATCGGGGTCGTCTGCCTCTCACCGGCGTACGCCTGGGAGATTCACAGCGGCCTTCTCATCGAGCTTTCGCCGAAAGCGCTTGCCGCGATCGTCTATGTCGGCGTTCTCCCCGGATTCGCGGGCTACGTTTTCTACAATCGCGCCGTCGGCGAGGTCGGCGCGAACAAGGCCAGCCTTTTCATCCACCTGACGCCGGTATTCGGCACGTTGCTCTCGGCCGTTTTTCTCGACGAGATTCCGAGGCTCTACCACTACGCCGGAATCGCGCTGATTTTTTCGGGGATTTTTCTCACGACTTCGCGCAGGCTTCTGTAAGCGATGTTTCTGGCCGGACTTTTGCGCCGCTTACGCGGATTTTCGACGCCGGCGCGAATCCCCGACGCGCTCTGGCGCGCGACCTTGGGCGCGTTGCCCTTCCTCGCGCGCCTCTCCGCCGATGAAGCGGAGCGCCTGAAGCGCCTGAGCGAAAGATTTCTCGCCGAAAAGGAATTCACCGGCGCGGGCGGCCTTGAAATCACCGACGCGATCTGCGTTTCGGTCGCCGCGCAGGCCTGCCTGCCGATCTTGAACCTCGGAATCGCGTATTACGACGGGTGGGTCGGAATCGTCGTCTATCCCGACGAGTTCGTCGTCCCGCGCATCACCGTCGACGAGACCGGCGTGGCGCACGAATACGACGATGTCGCTTCCGGCGAAGCCTGGGAGGGCGGACCCGTCGTCGTTTCGTGGGGAGACGCGAAGATGGCCGGCGACGGCTACAACGTCGTGATCCACGAATTCGCGCACAAGCTCGATATGCGCGACGGACGCATCGACGGCGTCCCGCCGCTTCCGCCCGATATTCCGGCCGGCGAATGGGAGGACGCGCTGCACGCCGCGTTCGACGAATTCCAGACCTTCGCGGTTGTCGCGTTCGAGAGCGACGAATCCGAAGAATCCGACGATCCCGGCGAACCCGACGGCTTCGACGATTACGCCGCGACGAACCCCGAAGAATTTTTCGCTGTCATGAGCGAAGCCTTCTTCGAGGCGCCGAAGCTCTTGCGCGGCGAGTTCCCGGCGCTTTACGCGCTCTTTGCGCGCTTTTACCGGCAGGACCCCGCGCGCGCCGCCGACGTGGCGACGCTCAAGGGATGATCAAAACGGCGCCCTGCGTTTTGCGCGACATCGCCGTACGGTGTGCTTCCACGACATCATTGAGCGCGAAGCGCGCGCCGATGCTCGGTTTGACGACCCCCGAAGAGACGGCGGAAAACAGGTCGGCGGCGTTCTCGCGGAAGGCGCGCGGGTTCGCGTTGTGCGGGAAGACCGACGGGCGCGTCAGGTAGAGGCAGCCTTTTTTGTTGAGGTATTCGGGTTCGACCGCGGGCGCGGGGCCGGAAGCGGCGCCGAAGACGACGACGATCCCGAATTGCGCCGTGCAGTCGATCGACTTATAGAAAGTGTCTTTCCCGACGGAATCGTAGACGACGTCGGCTTTTTTCCCTCCGGTCTCCTTGAGCAGGGTGTCTGTCCAGTCTTCCTTCGAATAGTCGATCGCAATATCGGCGCCGGCTTTTTTCGCGATCGCGCATTTTTCCGGCGTGCTCGCCGTCCCGATGACGAAAGCGCCGAGACCCTTCGCCCACTGGCACAGAATCTGCCCGACGCCGCCCGCCGCGGCGTGGACGAGGACGGTCTCGCCGGCTTTCACGACGTGCGTTTTCCGGATCAGATACTGCGCCGTGATCCCCTTGAAGAGGAGCGCCGCGACTTCTTCGTCGCCAACCCCTTCGGGAATCGCGACGAGGCGATCGGCGGGGACGTTCCGGTAGTCCGCGTACGCGCCGACTCCGGCGTTCATGTACGCGACGCGGTCGCCCGGAACAAAATCGGTGACGCCCTCACCAACGGCTTCGACGACGCCGGCGGCTTCGTGCCCAAGCCCCGTGGGGAGCGACAGCGGGTACTTTCCCTGACGCTGATAAATGTCGATGTAATTGAAGCCGACGACCGTCTGGCGCAAGCGCACTTCCCCCGCGCCGGGTTCGGCGAGATCGACCGTTTGCAGTTGCATGACCTCCGGCTCGCCGAATTCGGCGACGACGACTTTGCGAGCGCTTTTCATTTTTTTCCTTTCTACGTTTCGATCAGAAATAAGTGTTCGTCAAAAAGAAAAACCCACCTTTTTGACGATTGCCAAAATCACAGAACCTTCCCCGGATTCATCAGCCCTTGCGGGTCAAGCGCATCCTTGATCGCGCGCATCGTCTGGACTTCGACCGCGCTCGTATAGCGCAACAATTCGCCGCGCTTGAGCTGGCCGATACCGTGCTCGGCGCTGATGCTCCCGCCGAATTCATTAACGATGTCGTAAACGATCCGGTTGACGCGGGGCTGCAATTTGATGAATTCCGAATTTTCGGCGGCGTCGGGTTTCGACTGGTTGTAATGCAGGTTTCCGTCGCCCAGATGCCCGAAAGCGACGATGCGAATCCCCGGAAAAGCCCGCGCAAGCGCCGCATCCGCGCGTTTCATGAATTCGGCGACGCGCGAAACGGGCACGGAAATGTCGTGCTTGATGCTGAAGCCCTCGGCTTTTTGCGCTTCGCCGATGTTTTCGCGCAAGGCCCAGAGGCGCCGCGCCTGCTCGCCGCCGTCGGCGAGGACGGCGTCGGTCAGCACGCCCTTTTCGAGCATTTCTCCCAGAAAGTCTTCGAGCGCGGGCAAAAGCGAGTCGTTCTCGCCCGCGTCGGTCAGTTCGATCAGAAGTTGCCAGGGACTCGCCTCGATGAGCGGCGGACGCGAGCCTGGAATATGCTTGCACACGAGGTCGACCGAGACGTCCGAAATGAGTTCGCACGCGGTCAGCGCGCCGCCGAACGCGCCTTGCAGACGGCCGAAGACTTCGAGCGCGACCGTCGGGGATTCGACCGCGAGCCACGCCGTCAGCGTCGTCCTCGGCTGCGGGAAGAGCTTCAGGACCGCGGCCGTGATGATCCCCAAGGTGCCTTCGGCGCCGATGAAAAGTTGCTTCAGATCGTAACCCGTGTTGTCCTTGCGCAGACCGCGCAGACCGTCCCAGACCTCCCCGTTCGGCAGAACGACTTCGAGGCCGAGCGTCAGTTCGCGCATCGTCCCGTAGTGCAGCACATGGACGCCCCCGGCGTTCGTCGAGAGGTTGCCGCCGATCTGGCAACTCCCCTCGGCGGCCAGCGAGAGCGGGAAGAGGCGACCGACGCTCGAAGCCGCTTCGTGGAGCGTTTGCAGAACGCAGCCCGCCTCGGCGATCAAGGTATTGTTCGTCGGGTCGATCGAGCGGATTCCGTTCATCCGCGAGAGGCTGATCAGCACGGATTTGCCGTCCTCGCCGGGAATTCCCGCGCCGCAGTGGCTCGTATTCCCCCCCTGCGGAACCATCGCAACGCCCGCGTCGGCGCATGCGCGCACGACGCCGGCGACCTCGTCGCGCGTTTTCGGGCGCACGACGCAGCGCGCGCTCCCGTGGTAACGCCTCCGCCAGTCGATGAAATACGCCTCCACGTCATCCGGCCGGGTCAGCACGTTTTCCGCGCCGACGATCGCGGAAAGCCGCTCGATCAAGCTCACGAATCGCTCTCCCCGCCACCGGAAACCTCGGCGTAAAGGTCGTGCTCGTCGGCGTCCGCGACGCGCACCTTCAAAAAAACGCCGGGTTCCGCGTCGAAAAAACCGTCGATGAAAACGAGTCCGTCGATTTCCGGCGCGTCGGCCTCCGAGCGGGCGATGCAACCCTCGTCGTCGACGGCGTCGACGAGAACTTCGATTTCCCGTCCGATCTTCGCCGCGAGCCGTTCCGCCGAAATATCCTCCTGAACTTCCATCAGGCGCCGCCGACGCTCCTCACACTCGGTGTCGGGCACCCTCCCCGGCAGAGCGTTCGCCGCCGCGCCTTCGACCGGAGAGTACGCGAAGCACCCGACGCGGTCGAGCTTCGCCTCCTTGAGAAAATCGAGAAGCTCCTCGAATTCGCGCTCGGTCTCGCCGGGAAAGCCGACGATGAAGGTACTCCGAATCGCAAGTTCCGGGCACACCGCGCGCCAGGCGCGAATGCGTTCGAGCGTATTCTCGACGTCGGCAGGACGCTTCATCGCCCTGAGAATGCGCGCGTTCGCGTGCTGGAAGGGCACATCGAGGTAGGGCAGGATTTTTTTTTCGCGCATCAAGGGCAAAAGACCGTCGACGGCGGGGTAAGGATAGACGTAATGCAAACGGATCCAGACGCCAAGATCGGCGAGCGCCTCGCAGAGTTCGACGATCCGCGTCCTGACCGGGCGTCCGCCGTAAAACCCCGTCCGGTATCTCAGGTCGGCGCCGTAAGCGCCCGTATCCTGCGAAATCACCAGCAATTCCTTCACGCCCGCGTCAACGAGCGTGCGCGCCTCGCGCAAAACGTCGCCGACGGGCCGGCTGACGAGCGGGCCGCGCAAGGAAGGGATGATGCAAAACGTACATGCGTGATTGCAGCCCTCGGAAATCTTCAGATAAGCGAAATGCCCCGGCGTCAGCTTGACGCCCTGCGGCGGAACGAGCGCATCGAAGGCATAGGAGGAATCGGCCCACGGAGGCAGGCAGGCGCGGATATGGCGCATCACCTCGTCGGACGCGTGCGGACCCGTCACGGCGAGTACGCGCGGACAGGCTTCGCGGACGAGACTCTCGCGGGCGCCGAGACAGCCGGTGACGATGACCTTCCCGTTCTCGGCGAGCGCCTCGCCGATCGCTTCGAGCGACTCCTCGACGGCCTCATCGATGAAACCGCAGGTATTGACGACGACGAGGTCGGCGTCGGCGTAAGACGGCGAAACCAGATAACCCTCGGCGAGCAGGCGCGTCAGAATCTCTTCGGAATCGACGAGCGCCTTCGGGCAGCCGAGGGAAACGAAGCCGATTTTCGGAAGTCGCGCGACGGGCGCGCTCACGGAAAAAATCTTGCCGCCGACGCGATCGGGCGACCGACCCGCGTGTGCGGCGCGTTTGAAAAAGGCATGATCGATGACGGCGAAAAAGCGAAGGGGCGAGCCTGACCCCAGCACTTGCGGAAACGACTATGGCTGCTTCCTTCCGGACCTGACCAGGTTCGCCGCCCTGCAATGCGGAGGGGACCCGCCGACGGCTACTTTAACACAAAGCAGAGGGCAGGAATCAGGTATCAGGAATCAGAGGACAGGAGACAGATCAGTTAGCGGCGGCTTCGCCGCCAATCAGGTATCAGGTATCAGGAATCAGGGATCAGATCAACGACCGGTGGCTTCGCCGCCGCGGTGACGAAAACAACCCATTCCGCATAGGTTGGGGTGAGCGTAGCGATGCCCAACGTCTCGCTTGCGCGAAGCGCAAGCCACTTCAGGGATCAGGTATCAGGAGACAGGTATCAGATTAGTTAGGGACGGCTTCGCCGCCGGAGTGACGAAACCCCACCAGGTTAGCTTGGGCTTCACATTCGTTCAGTCCAACATCGAAGCTGATGACTCAAGAACCGCGAAACACGGATACGCGCGAAAAAGTTTTGGGAATACAGACCTTTCGCGTCTTTCGCGCCTTTCGCGGTTGAAATCGGTTTTCATCTGATCCCTGATACGCGCCTGCGGAACGTTGGGCATCGCTTCGCTCACCCCAACCTATATCCGCCATTCCAACCGATCGGCTTTCATCTGTCTCCCGTCTCCTGATCCCTGATGCCTGACATCTGCCCTCTGCCCGTCAAGCAATCGGCTGGGGAATCATCTTGAAGCCGAGCGCGCGCGCCACCTTCACGACCGTACCGAAGCTGGGGTTCCCCCCGCCGGAGAGCGCTTTGTAGAGGGTATCCCGGTGGAGCCCGGTCTCGCGGGCAAGCGCCGTCATGCCGCGCGCGCGGGCTATTTCGCCAAAGGCCTTCGCGAGAAAGGCCGGATCGTCCCCGGCTTCCTCGAAACAGGCTTCGAGGAAGCGCCGCATATCTTCTTCGGTTTTCAGGTGTTCCTGAATATCCCAACGGCGCGTCTTGATTTTTCCGTCCATCGTTCAATCGTCCTTGTCTTGCAATTGCCGCGCGATGTCCTGCGCGGCCTTGATGTCGGCGGATTGGGTAGATTTATCGCCCCCCGCCAGCAACAAATAAATCGTCCGCCCGGTCTGCTTGAAATAGACGCGAATCCCCGGACCGTAATGGATACGCATCTCGAAGACGCCTTCACCGACCGGCTTCGCATCACCAAAATTGCCCTGTCCGGCCCGAAAGATTCGCGCATTTACCCGCCATACCACCTGCGGGTCGCGTAACGCCGAGTACCAAGCATCGAAGCTTGGTGTCGTCTCGATCGTGTTCATGCGGTCGATTGTCGATTATTTTATACAATTCGTCAAGCATGGATCAGGTATCAGGTATCAGGTATCAGGAATCAGGAGACA
This sequence comes from Accumulibacter sp., assembly GCA_031266435.1. Lineage (GTDB taxonomy): Bacteria > Pseudomonadota > Gammaproteobacteria > Burkholderiales > Rhodocyclaceae > Propionivibrio. The sequence goes on along the minus strand of JAISAZ010000037.1, from coordinate 2,434 downwards.
GGGATCAGATCGGTCAGCGGCGGCTTCGCCGCCGGGAAAGATCAACAAAATACCGATCGGTTTTTTTCTGTCTCCTGATCCCTGACCTCTTTTTCATTAATGCATTGTTTGGGGTGAGCGTTGCTAACCCCAACGGAAGGAAAAACGAACGGGTGAAAACCACTGGGCGGAGCGATGAGGCGTGGATTTCCCACTTTCCCCCTGATAAGGGGGAAATGAAAGGGGTTACTGGCGCTTCGGTGGGCGTCGGCGGGTTTTCAAGCCACCCAAACCCCTCCTATCCTCCCCTTATCAGGGGAGGAACCACAGCATCATACGCCCGTGCGTCGCCGTCGAACGCTGCGCGATCTTGTAGGGGCACGGCGCGCCGTTCCCAAGGTTTCATTCCATTTACAAATCTTCCCCATTCCATCATTCCCGCGCATACGGAATCGTTGTAGCTCTCGTTCCTCAGCCCATATATGGACTCAACCTATACGCGCTCATTTCATCGCCTCCCGATTGATAGGTTTGAGAATTTTTGTAACAAATTCAATGATTGAGATATTTTTACCGCAAACGGCAACAGGGCTACCGGCGCCAATTCTATTTATATAGCGCTCAAACCAGCCACCGTTGAAACCAATATTAGTAAATCGGCCAATCACTTCGCTGGAATTCCGGTTACGGACAACGTATTCAATTCGGAAATAAGTATCTTTTACGTTTCCGATAGTTGTCCCAAACGAATATTCACTTTTCAGCATCACATTCATTTCTTGTCGGATTGTTCCGTCGGGATTTCGGCTAAGGCGTGCAGGTTTTCCATCAATCGTCTTTCCTTCGACGAATTGATATCCATATCCTAACCAATCCTTATGAACCGAAGATGCGGCCGTTTCAAACCCATCCACCAAGCCCACATCCCGATAAAGGTGCACCCCTCCTTCGACTTCGCACAGGCGTTTAAGCTTCATCCGCCCATAAACAGCGTCGGCGGTTGGGATGCAAATCGCCGCAGCGACAACCATCGCTTTCGCCCACCAAGGGCGAAAGCGCTTGAATAATTTCGAAATTAATGTTATGTAGCCGAAAATCAGCGCCAGTACAAATAGTCCAAGCATATTACGCCCTTACCTTTTAAGGTGAATGCACCGAACAGACCAATCCACGCTGGAACAGTCCCGTTGACACAAGCCCATCAAGCCAGTCTTCTAAATAAGTCCCTCGCTACTATTGAGCAATGCCGAATCCGCTGAAAAACCCTAAGTCCTTGTTTTTTTAGAGTAATAGGCTCGCACGGCGGTTACCCGTAGTCAGCCACGCACTATCTATTGCCATCGGCCAACTCCCGATATCAAGCCGCTCTCCTGGAGTCATATTCGGAGTAATATTGGCATCAAATCCGAACAAGGCCTCGGCGGCCATTTGCAGGTTGGCGTATTTCAGGTATTCGGCAATGCTCGGCATCTCATTTCTCCTTGGCGGGAATCAATACTTGATCGACAAATTTTCGGGTGGCGGAACCCGACCCATGCGCATGCCCTGGACACTTATACGCCCTCAGCCACAGCGCCGGCTCGGCCTTGGTCGGATTCTCGGGGGTCCACGCGTAGCGTAGCATCTCACCGAGCACCTCGCCGCTCCACTGGTCCAGCACTCTTATCGTACTGCTCGCAAGCCCCAACGCGCGCTCTTCGGGAATCACGTGATCTTCGTAGGTCACCGCGTAACGGGGGGGGGGATGGAGCAGGAACCCGGTCGAGAACATACTCTCTGGTCGTAAATTGTATTTTTTTCACCCCCCCCTTCGTCATGCGAGTGACTTCTTTGATACTTGCAGTATAGCGGTAACGCTTCCCGTCTTTCTCGTCGATAACGCCCACCCAGCGGTAGCCGGGGCGCCCCCCCGGCGCGAGGATGCTTCCAAGTTGTCCGCGCGTCTGCGGCGTAATCGGTATTATTTGGTCTACCCCTCCCCCCTCGTTGCGTTTAAACGGGCGAAACACGCGAAGTGGGTTTTCGTAAGGGAGAAAGGTTTTTATGTGATCCTCCGCAGGCTCTTCGAGAGCAAACGCAGCACCGGGCCATAGGATGTCCGACTTTTCCTTGTCGCCAACGCGCGGTCGTACTTTGAGCAACAGGAATCCTTCCACGTCGGGCACCGCCTTGTAGACCTTCTCTCCGGCCACGGTCTTGCAACGCTCCTCGTAGACCGCTCGCTTTTTCTGAAAGAGTGCCACAGCGGCGTCTTGCTTTTGCTTCCTCTCCCACGCCCAGCGACCCGGAAAAGCAGCGAATAGCCCGACGACGATCAGAACCGACAACACTTTACCGGTTCTTCGCTATTTCAAGTGGGGGAGATGGAAATCGAGGTGAGCGGCTTCGAGATAAATCATGGAGATGAAGTTCTCGATGTTGCGAAAGCCTCTGGCCCTGCGTTTGATCTCCTGAA